>BJHT01000014.1 GCA_014193395.1 Verrucomicrobiota bacterium | reverse complement strand
AAATAGGCGAGCGCGTCGGCGTGCAGCAGGCGCAGGCGCGGCTCGGCGGCGAATCGTTCCGCGAGCACCGCGACGAGGCGGTGGTCCTTCTCGATGGCGAACACCTCGGCGCACGCCGGGAGCAGCGCCTCGGTGAGCGGCCCGAGGCCCGGGCCGATCTCGAGAACGCGATCGTCGGGCGTGAGTTCCGCGGCGGCGACGATGCGGCGGATTTGATTGCCGTCGTGGAGGAAATTTTGACCGAGCGACTTGGTGAGCCGGATGTCGCGCGTCGCCAGAATGTGCCGCATGTCGGTGAGTTTCATCGCGAATCCCGAAGGTGGTCTCGCGGGCGAGCGCGGAGTGCGAAGCACTGGGGAGCGCACGCGGCCCGCGTGCCGGTTTGGGCGGCCCGCCCAAACCCTCGTTTCCCGGTCTGCCTGTTTTCCCGGAAGAGCAAGATCAGGGAACGAAGTTTTCGGCGGGCCGCCGAAAACGGCACGCCAGCGGCGTGCGCTCCCCGCGGTGCCGGGCTTCGCCCGAGTCCGGTCTCGGCCTCTAGTTTCACGGCAGTGCGACGCGGTGGAGTTCGGCTTGGAGCGCGCGGAGAACCGCGGCGAATTCTCGCCAGGTGATCGTGAGCGGCGGGGTGAAGCTGATGACATTCGCGTGCTCGCCTTCGGGCAGGAGGATGAAGCCGCGGTGCAGCAGCGCCTTGATGATCGCGAGCGACGCGGCGGTCGCGGGCGCGCCGTCGGCGAGGCGGAGTTCGAGCCCGAGCAGCAGGCCGAGGCCGCGCGCCTCGGCACGGAGGCCGGCGGGGATTTCGAGTTGACGCAACGCATCGAGCGCACGAAGGCCGAGGGCGGCGGCGCGGGAGGGAAGTTTGCGTCGGCCGATCTCGCGGATTTGCGCCAGCGCCATCGCGCAACCGACCGGATGACCGAGGAACGTGCTCGTGTGAATCGCCTCGCCGGCGGACGCCGGCCACGCCGTGTCCATCACGTCCGCGCGGCCGACGCAGGCGGAGAGCGGGAAGCCGCCGGTGAGCGCTTTGCCGAGGCAGATCAGGTCCGGCACGGTGGCCGAGTGTTCGCACGCGAACCAGCGGCCGGTGCGACCGAAGCCGGTGTAAATTTCATCCACGATCAGCAGCGCGCCGTGCCGGTCGCACCAACGGCGCAGCAGCGGCAGAAAGGCGGCGGGCGGAATGTTGATCCCGCCGCGCGCCTGCATCGGCTCGAGCAAGACCGCGCCGATCTTGCTTTTGCGCGCGGCGGCGGTGAGCGCGCGCTCGGTGGCGCGGAGGTCGTCGTCGGTGGCGGGGAAGGGGATGAAGCTGCCAAATTCGCGGAGCTGCTGGCGAAACGGATCGCGGAAAAAACCGCGGTGCGTCGCGTTGAGCGCGCCGTAACCGAGGCCGTGATAAGCGCCTTGGAACGCGATGATGCCTGGGCATCCGGTGGCCAGGTGCGCGGTCTTCAGCGCGGCCTCGACGGCCTCGAAGCCGGAGTTGCAGAAGATGGTTTTGGCGTGGAGAGGCGCGGCGGGCTGGTCGGACGGTTCGGACGGGTCCGACCGGTCGGACCGCCTACTCCACCGCTCAAACGTGAGGCGGCTCAGCTCGCGCGCGAGTGCGGCCTTGAGCGCGTGCGGGTGTACATCGCCCATCGCGTGCAGCAACCGGCCCATCTGCTCGCTGCCAGCGCGGACCACGGCCTCGTTCGCGTGCCCGGCTGCCGCCACGCCGAACGCCGCTGTGAGGTCGAGGTAGCGGCGGCCCTCGGCATCCCAGACGTGTGTGCCTTGCGCGCGTTCCCACACGATCGGCCACGTGCCGTCTGGGTCGAGGAACGTGACGTTGCGCGACTCGTAGCGGGCGAGCTCATCGAGGACGACGGCCGTGCGGGAGGGCGCGGGGGCTTTGCTGGTGGGGCGGGCCATGAGAGATGCGCTGGTTGCCGGAACTCAGACGCCGCGTTGATCCGGCGGCCAGATGAACTTGTGCATCTGGAGCTGGAAGCGCACCGGCAGCGCGTCGGCGAGGAGGCGCTCGACGAGTTCCTGGCGCGTGAGGGGCGTCTGGCCGGCGGGCACTTTTTTCAGCGAGGCGTCCTGCTGTCCGTCGGTGAGCGGCGAGACCCACGAGAAGAGCAGGGGACAGATGCGCTGAAGCTGGTACGTGGTGATTTGCGCGCGCGCCCAGTCGTAGTCTTCGCGCGTGCCGATGACGAACTTGATTTCGTCGGTGGCGCGGAGCAGCGCGAGGTTTTCCAGACGGTTGCGCGCGACCTCGCCGCTGCTGGGGCATTTGAGATCCATGATGCGCCGCACGCGTGGGTCCACGGGCGCGAGGTCGAGCGCGCCGCTGGTCTCGACGAGCACGGTGAAGCCGTCGTCGCAGAATGCGCGCATCAGCGGCAGCGAGTTGGGCTGGAGCAGCGGCTCGCCGCCGGTGAGTTCGATGAGCGGGAGGCGCTGGGCGGCGGCGGGGATCGTGAAGGGAGCGGCAAGTTCGTGAACGCGCGCGCGGATGGCGTCGAGCGGCATCCGTGTGCCGGTGGTAAAGGCGTAGGCCGTGTCGCAATACGAGCAGCGCAGGTTGCACGCCGTGAGCCGGATGAAAATGCACGGCCAGCCCGCGAACGTGCTCTCGCCCTGCACGCTCAGGAAGATTTCATTAACGACGAGGGTTTCGGCCATGCGTGACCTTGTAGGAGACAACGTGAGGAGGCTCTAACTTTTTCTGCGCCCGCGCGTGTGACTTTCGCAATGGGCCGATGCCTTACTGCGCTTCAACCGGGGAGAAGCAGTTGGAACCACGAAAGACACGAAAAACACGAAAAGGGAACGCGTCGCAGCCAGTTCATCGATCACCCGCCAAGGGAGGTTTTTGCTGAAGGAAAGACTCACTTTCAGTCTTTGTTTTCGTGTGTTTCGTGTCTTTCGTGGTTCATCCCAACTGTGGTGTTTGGGTTCAAAGATACTTCCCCAACAACGGCCGCAGCTCGCGGATCGTTTTCTTCGGCCACAGTTTCCGGTCGGTCATGATCGCGTTCTTGAGGGCGCGATGGCATTTCCAATCGGGCGTCGTGGGAATCGTGGGGATGACGTGGGCGATGATGCGTTTGGCCTGGTCGGCGTTGCGATGGAGGTTGGCGATGACCATTTCCACGGTGACGTGCGCTTCATCGACCTTCCAGCAATCGTAGTCGGTGGACATCGCGAGCGTGGCGTAGGCGATCTCGGCTTCGCGCGCGCACTTGGCTTCGCCGAGATTGGTCATGCCGATGACATCGTAGCCGGCCTGATGATTGCTGATGGATTCGGCGCGGGTGCTGAAGGCGGGGCCTTCCATGTTCACATAGGTGCCGCCGTCGTGGACGCGGGCCTTGAGGGCACGCGCGGATTGGAGCAGAAGCTGGCGCAACTCCTCGCAAATCGGATCGGCGAAGGAGACGTGCGCCACGATGCCGCGGCCGAAGAACGTGTGCGCGGTGGATTGCTTGGTGCGGTCGATGAACTGGTCGATCAGCACGATGTCGCACGGTCGGTATTTCTTCTGGAGCGCGCCGACGGCGCTGACGCTGATGATCCAGTGAACGCCGAGTTGTTTCATCGCCCAGATGTTGGCGCGATGGTTCAGCTCGGTCGGGAGCAAACGATGACCGCGTCCGTGGCGCGGGAGGAAGACAACATCGCGGCCGGCGAGCCGGCCCGTGAGGAGGTCGTCGGAGGTCGAGCCGAAGGGCGTCTTGACCTTCACCCATTTCTGCTCGGTGAAGCCTTCGATGTGATAAAGGCCGCTGCCGCCGATGATGCCGATGCGTTGGTCTGCCATAAAAATTTTGTGTGCCGCAGGTCGCGCGCGGGCGCGGGCACGGCGTGCGTATGAGGCAATGAATCGGCGCGGGGGGGAAGGTTAAAAGGCGCGTGAAGGGTGGAAGGGTTGAAGCGGTGGGGGGCGGGGCGCGGCGGTCACGCCGCAGCGGCGTGGAATCGCGCGGGAGCGCTGAGCTGATCGGCGGTCGCCGTTCCATGCGGGTATCTCTGCGGCGTGAACGTCGCGCTCCTGTGGCGCTCCTGCCGCCAACCTTTACCTCGCGTCGGCGCGGCTGGTAGGGTGGCGGGCATGGAAACGAACGTTTCATTGATGGGCCGTCTGGCGCTGGCCTGGCAGGTGTTGAAGGATGGCGCGTATGCGGCGCGGTTGCTGGCGGGGTTGAAGAAACCGGAGCCGGTGGTGGCTCCGCCGCCGCCGCCCGCGCTGCCGCCGGAGCGGGTTCATGCGTCGGGGTTGTTCGTGCTCGGGGTGTTGCAGCGCGAGGGACGGCTGGTGGATTTTTTGCAGCAGGAGGTCGCGGGATTTTCGGATGCGGATGTCGGCGCGGCGGCGCGCGTGGTTCATGCCGGGTGCCGCAAGGTGCTCCAGCAGTACGTGACGGTTGCGCCAGTGTTGAAAGAGGCGGAGGGCGATCCGGTGACGGTGCCGGCGGGCTTCGATGCGCAGCGCATCCGGCTGACGGGGAGCGTCGCGGGGCAGCCGCCGTTTCGCGGCGCGCTGCGGCATCACGGCTGGGTGGCGACGGAGATCAAGCTGCCAACTGTGCAGGAATCGCTCGATCCGCGCGTGCTGGCACCGGCGGAAGTGGAGCTGAGTTGAGCGAGGCGTGTTAATTTTTTTCCGCGGCGAAGCCCATTTATGAACCCGCGCGGTTTTGATCTGAACCCGAACGGCGAAATCAGAGGCGGAGCGCACGCCGACCGGGGAGCGCACGCGGCCCGCGTGCCGGTTTGGGCGGCCCGCCCAAACCTTCGTGTCCCGGTCTGCCTCACCTGTCGCCGGAAAAAGTCAGTGGCACGATGTTTTCGGCGGGCCGCCGAAAACGGCACGCCAGCGGCGTGCGCTCCCCGGCATGAAAACATTTTCCCAAAGGACTTATTTTGAAACCTGCATCTGAAAAACCCGCCTTCGCCATCGGCATCGACCTCGGCACCACGCATTGCGCGCTCTCGTATCTGGACCTTTCACAGGAGGGCGGGCGCGCGATCGAACAGGCGGTGCTGCTGATTCCGCAGCTCACGGGCGTCGGAACGGTGGAGGAAAAACCGTTGCTGCCGTCGTTCTTGTATCTACCCAATGCGCAGGAATTCCCGGCGGGCAGTCTCGCGTTGCCGTGGGAGAAGGACGCGGCGGACGTGGTCGGCGAGTTCGCCCGCAGTCACGGCAGCAAGGTGCCAGCGCGGTTGGTGTCGTCGGCGAAGAGCTGGCTGTGTCATGCGGGCGTGGATCGCAGCAGTCCGCTGCTACCATGGCAGGCGCCGGCGGACGTGGCGAAGGTGTCGCCGCTCGCGGCGTCGGCGCGGTATCTGGCGCATCTGCGCGGGGCGTGGGATCACGGGCACACGGCGGCGCGCGGGAAGGGCGGGCAGGCGCTGGCGGCGCAGGAGGTCGTGATCACGGTGCCGGCGTCGTTTGATCCGGCGGCGCGGGATTTGACCATGCAGGCGGCGGGGCAGGCGGGGTTGCCGAATGTGACGTTGCTCGAGGAACCGCAGGCCGCGCTTTACGCGTGGCTCGAGTCGGCGGGCGAAAGTTTCCGCAAACATGTCGGCGTGGGCGACGTGATCCTCGTGGTCGATGTCGGCGGCGGCACGTCGGATTTTTCGCTGATTGCGGTCACGGAAAAGGACGGCGAGGTGCAGCTCACGCGCGTGGCGGTGGGCGATCACATTTTGCTCGGCGGCGACAACATGGACCTCGCGCTGGCGCACACGCTGAACCAGCGGCTCGTCGCCGAGGGGAAGAAGCTGGATCAGTGGCAGTTCAACTCGCTGGCGTTCGGCTGCCGGCAGGGGAAGGAGGAATTGTTCAACCGGCCCAAGCTCACGAAGATTCCGATCACGGTGCCGAGCCGCGGGTCCGCGCTGATCGGCGGCACGCTGCGCACCGAGCTGACGCGCGAAGACGCCGAGCGCGTGCTGGTGGATGGCTTTTTCCCGAAGACTCCGGTGACGGAATTGCCGCAGACCGCGCGGCGCACGGGCCTCGCGCAGATGGCGCTGCCGTATGCGCAGGACGCGGGGATCACGCGGCATCTGGCGGCGTTTCTCGCGCGGCAGGCGCGGGCGATGGCCGACGCGCCGGACGCACCGGTCAAAGTCGAAGGGCGCGCGTTCATTCATCCGACGGCGGTGCTTTTCAACGGCGGGGTTTTCAAGGCGGGGCTGTTCAAGGAACGCGTCGTCGCGGTGCTGAATGAGTGGCTCGCGGCGGACGGCGGGCAGCCGGTGAAGGTGCTGCCCGGCGAAGACCTCGATCTCGCGGTGGCGCGGGGCGCGGCGTATTACGGCTGGGTGCGGCGCGGGCACGGGCTGCGCATCCGCGGCGGAACGGCGCGGGCGTATTACATCGGCGTCGAGTCGGCGATGCCCGCGGTGCCGGGCTTCGAGCCGCCGGTGAAGGCGCTGTGCGTCGCGCCGTTCGGCATGGAGGAAGGCACGCAGGCGGACATTCCGCCGCAGGAGTTCGGACTCGTCGTCGGCGAGGCGACGCGCTTCCGGTTTTTCGCGTCATCCGTTCGCCGTGAGGACAAGCCCGGCGACATGGTGGAGGACGTCGCGGGCAACGATGAGTTGGAGGAACTCGCGCCCATCGAAACCGCGCTCACGGCCGACGCGCGCGGTGTCGGCCAGCTTGTGCCGGTGAATCTCCAGGCGGCGGTGACGGAAGTTGGCACGCTCGAATTGCGCTGCGTGGAGAAGGGCGGAACGGGGCGGTGGAAGCTGGAGCTGAATGTGCGGATGAAGGAGTAGGGGGCGGGAGCGCCCGCCGCTGGTGTTCCGTTTTCGTCCGCCAGCCTGATAGTTTCGTGCCCCAAACTTTCTGCGGTGGCGGAGAAGGGTGAACAGGGAACGGTGGATTGGGCGGGCCGCCCAATCCGGCACGCGGGCCGCGTGCGCTTCCCTTCGAGCTTCGCGGTCGGTGCTCGCTGGAAACCACCGCTTGACGCTCGCGCGCGGCGGTGGGTAATGGTGCCTGTGCCAAATTTTGAACCCATCTCCGGGAAGAAAATGTTCTGTCCCCTCGATTCCGCCGTGTCGGAGTTCGATGTGTGGCGCTCGCTGAAGCGTGCCGCTGGTCGGCGTTTCCTCCTCGTTTTCTTCACTGTCCTGCTGGCCCTGCTGCCGGCGCGTGCGGCGGATGACCCCGTGCAGCCGTGGCGCGCGGGCGTGCGCGTGCGGCCGGTGACGGACGCGCCGGGGCGGCACACGATGCACAGTTATTATGTGGCGAATCCGGAGAGTCCCGACGGTCGGCGGGTGTTGTTTTTCTCGTCGTCCCATCCGGCGGGAGAGATTGGGGAGGTGCGCATGGTGGAGCGTGCAACGGGCAAGGAGACGGTGCTGGCGCGCGACGTTCACACCGAGGATGCGCATCGCGCGGCGTGCCAGCAGTGGCTCTCGGGCGGCCGGCGCGTGGCGTTTCACGAGCCGGTCGGGAAGCGCTGGCACGTTGTGGTGATCGATGTCGAGACGCTCGTGCGCACGGTGGTGGCGGAGGATCGGCAGGTGGGTTTTGGCCGGTCGTCCGGCGACCTGCTGCCGCTCTACGGTTGTCACTGGAATCCCGGAGCGCACCGCGATCTCGAAGTGTGGGACGCGGCCACCGGGCAGGTGCGCACGGTGGTGAAGATCGGGGCGGTCGAGCAAAAGTACGGCGACTGGCTCACGAAGGAATTTGCCGGCAAACCCACGTCCATCTTTTTTCCCGTGCTCAGCCCCGATTTGAAGCGCGTGTTTTTCAAAATGGCCGCGGGCAACGGCGGGGACGAATACAAGGCCAAGGGCGCGAGCGCGCGGCAGGGATTGGTGTGCGGCGACCTGGCGACCGGTGGCCTCCTCTGGATGCGCGAGAAGTGGGGCCACCCGGCGTGGCATCCGGATTCGCGCCACATTTTGGAGATGGGCAACATCATGTTCGACAGCGATGGCGGGCCGTACGCCAAGCTCGCCGGCATCCCGTATCTGCGCGGCTCGCATCCGTCCGTCAGCCCCGACGGCCGGCTGATGGTGACGGACGGCCTCGCGGAGGTGGCCGGTGCGAAACCGAACGACTGGGGCGTTTTGGTCGGTGATTTGCGCGAGGGAAAATGGGCGCTGCTGCACAGCTTCGACCAGGCGCGCGGGGCGAACTCGTGGCGGCGCAATCATCCGCATCCGGCCTTCAGCGCCGACGGCAAACGCATCTACTTCAATGTGAGCAGCGGCGAGTTCACGCAGCTTTTCGTCGCCGAGGCGGACGCGAAAAAAATCACGGCACCTTGATTTCATGCGCCTCCGACTGACAGGGCTGCTGCTGATTTCTTGCGTGTCGGACGCCTGTCTCCGCGCGGAGGATTTTTTCACGACGAACGTCGAGCCGCTGCTCCGGCAGCATTGCTACGAATGCCACTCGCACGCGGCGGGGAAGATGAAGGGCGGCCTCACGCTCGATTCCCGCAGCGGCTGGGCCGAGGGCGGTGATGGAGGACCCGCCGTGGTGCCGGGCAAGCCGGGGGAAAGCCGGCTGCTCAAGGCCGTGCGCCACGAACTCGCTGATCTCCAGATGCCGTCGAAAAAGCCCAAGCTTGCCGACGCCGACATCGCCACGCTGGCCCGTTGGATCGAACTCGGCGCTCCCGATCCGCGCGTGAAAGCCGCGGCGGCGGATGCAAGTTGGTGGTCGCTGAAACCCTTGCCCACCGCGGTCGCTGCTTCGGTTCCAAAACCGCGCACCGGCGTCGCACCGGCGTCGCCGATCGACGCTTTCATCCGCGCCCAGCTCGAGGCGAGCGGCCTCGTGCCGTCGCCCGAGGCGGATCGCGTCACGCTCATTCGCCGGCTCACGTTCGACCTGCACGGGCTGCCGCCGACACCCGAGGAGATTGCGGCATTTGAAAATGATCGCACCGCCGATGCCTACGCGCGGCTCGTCGAGCGGCTGCTCGCATCGCCGCGCTACGGCGAGCGCTGGGCGCGGCACTGGCTGGATGTGGTTCACTACGGCGAGTCCAACGGCTTCGGCATGGACCGCCCGCGTTTCGAGGCGTGGCCGTATCGCGATTACGTGATCGCGGCCTTCAATGCCGACAAGCCCTACGCGCGCTTCGTGCAGGAGCAGCTTGCCGCCGACGCGGTGTTCCCGAACGAGCCGGCGCTGATTCCGGCGCTCGGTTTTGTCGCGGCCGGGCCGTTCAATCAAAGCGCGCTCGTTGAGCAGGTCGATGGCACCGACTGCAAACGCCTCGCGCTGAATCTGGATCGCGACGACATGGTGACCAGCACGGCGAGCACGTTTCTGAGCCTCACGGTGCATTGCGCGCGCTGTCACGAGCACAAGTTTGATCCCATTTCGCAGCGTGATTATTACCGGCTCCAGGCCGTGTTCGCCGGCGTGGGCCGCACCGTGCGCAACTACGACGCCGACCCGCAGCTCCGCGTCACCCGCACGACGCTGGCCAAGCTGATCGCCGACCTTGAGAAAAATCCCGACGCCCATCCGCCCACCGCCGCGCAGCGCGCCGAACTCGCCCGCGCGCAGATCGAGTGGGAAAAATCGCTCGCGGCGGAGGCGGTGAACTGGCTGCCGCTCGAAGTCGAAAAAATCTCTTCCGCCACGAACGCCACTCTCTTCACGCGCCTCGACGACGGCTCGTGGCTCGCGTCCGGCACCGCCGCCGACAAGGACACCTACACGATTCGCGCACGCACCAAGCTGTCCAAACTCACCGCGCTGCGCCTCGAAGTTCTCCCTGACGAGCGCCTCCCGATGCGCGGTCCCGGCCGGCAGGACAATGGCAATCTGCATCTTTCGGAAATCCGGCTGAGCCTCGGGAGCGCGGGCGGGCCGCCCGCGAGTCCCCCGGCGCTTTCCAACGCAGCCACCAATGCCGTCGCTTCGCCCGCCGCGCGCCCGGTGGTTCCGACGGTTTTTGCGGGCGGGCCGCCCGCGCTCCCGACCGTGGCCGAGAAGCTCACGCCGCTCGCGTTGCAAAATCCCACGGCGGATTTCAACCAAACCGGCTGGGGCATCGAGCGCGCAATCGACGGGAAAAAGGAAACGGCGTGGGGCATTCATCCGCAGATTGGCAAGCCGCACCAGGCGGTCTTCGAGCTGAAGCAACCGCCCGCCCTCACGAACGGCGCGGCGCTCGTCATCGAGCTGGATCAGCTTCACGGCCAGCATCATCTCATCGGGCGCTTCCGCCTGTCCGCCACCGACCGCGCGCTGCCCGTGCGCACGCCGTCGCTGCCGCTCGAACTGCTCGCCAAGCTCGCCCGTCCCGAATCCGAGCGCACGGACGCCGAGCGCAAACAACTTTTCGATCAGCACCGGCTGGTGTTTGTGAAACGCCAGCTCGCGGAACTCCCGCCCGAGCAAAAGGTGTGGGCTGTCGCCGGGGACTTCGCGCCGGTGCGAAATTACAAGCCGTTCAAGGAGCCGCTCCCCATCGCCGTGCTGCGTCGTGGCGATCTCAAGCAACCGCTCGCGCCCGTCGGTCCCGGTGCGCTGGCAGCGGTCGGGACGCTGTCGCCTGAATTCGCGCTCGCCATTCCCAACGACGAGGCCGCCCGCCGCGCCGCGCTCGCCCGCTGGATCACGTCGCCGGACAACATGCTCACCTGGCGCAGCATCGTGAACCGCGTCTGGCACTGGCATTTCGGCCGCGGCCTCGTGGCCACGCCCAACGACTTCGGTCGCATGGGCGCGCTGCCGACGCATCCCGAACTGCTCGACTGGCTGGCCGTGCAATTCCGCGACGGCGGCGGCTCGTTCAAGCAGTTGCACCGGTTGATTGTGTCGAGCGCGACGTATCGGCAGACGTCGTCGATGTCTGAGAGTGTGAGCGTGCGAGGGTCTGAGAGAGGGGCCGACGGACGCCCCGTTCTCCCCCACGCTCTCACTCTCACACCCTCGCACACGGATACCGACAACCGCCTCCTCTGGCGCATGAACCGTCCGCGCCTCGATGCCGAGAGCGTGCGCGACGCGCTGCTCGCCGCGAGCGGACGGCTTGATCTTACGATGGGTGGCCCGTCGGCGATGCAGTTCCAATTCGCGGACCCGAACAAGGAGGTCTCGCCGCGCGTGGACTACGCGGCCTTCGATCCCGACAGCCCGGCCAGCTTTCGCCGCAGCGTTTACCGCTTCCTCTTTCGCAACCTGAACGACCCGTTGCTCGACGCCTTCGACGCCGTGGATCCGTCGCTGTCCACGCCGAGCCGGCATGCCACGACCACGCCGTTGCAGGCGCTGTCGCTGTGGAACAACCGCTTCGTCCTGCGCCAGTGCGAGCATCTCGCCGCGCGCCTCGAACGCGAGGCCGGCACCGTCGAAGCCCGCATTGACCGCGCCTTCCGCCTGCTGTGTGCCCGCGCGCCCACGCCCGCCGAAGCAGCGCTGCTCACCGGCCACGCCCGCCAGCACGGCCTCGCCAGCGCGTGCCGGGTGCTCGTGAACTCGAATGAGTTTTTGTTTGTGAACTAAGCAGGGGCAGGGGGAATTATGGCAAAGGAATGGAGGCAAAGGAATGGGGACGGGGAAGGGAGCGGACTCCGAGCCGGTATTCCTTTGCCTCCATTCCTTTGCCATCCTCAGCAATAGTTTGCCGCTCTTATGCCAATTCATTGCCCGCTAACCATCCGGCCGCTCTCCGATGAGGAGTTTGCGGTGATCGACAGGAGCGTTATGGCGTGCGCCTACGATTCCCAGAACGAGCTGGGGCGGCTGTGCGAGGAACGTGTGTATGAGAACGATGTCGCCGCCCGGCTTCGGGCGCTGGGGTTCACGGAGGTTCATACCCAGGTGCCCGTTACCGTTTCACACGGCAGTTTTACCAAAACCTACCGGCTCGACTTGGTGGGAAATCAGATGGTTTACGAATTCAAGACCGCGGTTGATTTCGTCGCCGAACATGACCTGCAGGGAATTCATTACGCGGTGCTGTTGTCGGTGGATCGGGTGAAGTTGCTCAACTTCCGCACGGCAAAGGTCACCGGCCGCCTTAAACGTGCGCCGCTCTTTGCCGGGAAACAGCGGGATGTCCGAATGGTTTCAAAGGATTGGCACCCTCTGAGTGATCGTTGCGATCACCTCAGGAAACAGATCATGGTGTTGCTCCAGGACTGGGGAGCATTCCTTGAGGCGCGGCTTTACGAGGAGGCACTGGTCCATTTCTGCGGTGGCGAAACGGCCTGTGTGGTCCGGCTGCCACTGAGGCGGGCCGGCATCCCGCTCGGACATCATCGTATGGCATGTCATGCCGCCAACCTCGGATTTGTCGTCACGGCGATGACCGACGACTGGCAGGATTATCGGGAGCACCTGCTGCGACTGGTGCGGTTCACGGGGCTGCGGGGGATTCAATGGCTCAACTTGTGCCATTCCGAGCTGCAACTGGTGACGATTGAGAATCATTTCGGAACGGTGGCCACAAAATGAATTTCCTCTTCCCCATTCCTTTGCCTCCATTCCTTTGCCAATTGTCCCTGCATGAAAATGTTGTCACCAACCCCATTTGATCGCCGTCGGTTCGTCTCGCAGCTCGGCACCGGCTTCGGCTCGGTGGCGCTGGCGTCGCTGTTGCACGAGTCGGGACTGCTCGCGGCGGAGGTGCCTGCCTCTGCTGCGGCCGCGCGCGCGCCGCATCATCGGCCGCGGGCCAAGCAGGTCATTCAGCTTTTCATGCTCGGCGGGGCGAGCCAGTGCGACACGTTTGATTACAAGCCCGAGCTGCAGCGGCGCGGTGGCGAGAAGGTGAATTTCACCGTGACCGGCGGCACGCAGGCGAGCGCCGGGCCGCTGCTGAAAAGCCCGTGGGATTGGCGGCAGCATGGCCAGTGCGGCCGCTGGGTCACGAGCGCGCTCCCGCATCTGGCGCAGTGCGTCGATGACATGGCGTTCCTCATGGCCATGCACGCACCGACGAGCGAGCACAGCGCCGGGATGACCATGCAGACCAGCGGTTTTGTCGTGCCGGGCTTTCCGACCGTCGGCGCGTGGGTGAGCTACGCGCTGGGAAAGCTCACGGACAATCTGCCGGTCTTCGTCGCGCTGCCCGATCCCGTCGGCCTGCCGTGGACGGGCAAGGCCGCGTGGACGAATGGGTTTCTCCCCGCGTTGCACCAGGGCACGATGCTCAATCCCGCCGCGGAAAATCCCGTGCCCGACCTGTTCGCGCCGAAGAGCGCGGGCTTCGTCACCGCCGCCAGCGAACGCGCTGGACTCGACGTGCTCGCCCAGCTTAATCGCGCACAGCTTCAGCCCGGCGACACGCGCCTCGAGGCCCGCATCGCGAGCTACGAACTGGCCGCGCGCATGCAGCTCGCCGTCCCCGACGTGCTCGATTTACGCGGTGAAACCGACGCCACGAAAACGCTCTACGGTTTCGGCGATGCGAAGACCGAGCCGCTCGGGCGCAACTGCCTCATCGCGCGCCGGCTCGTCGAGCGCGGTGTGCGTTTCGTGCAGCTCTGGTGCGGCTCGGGGCTCGCGGGCGCGTCGGGCAATTGGGACAACCACGGCGACATCACGCCCGGCTCGGACTTTGAAAAAATGTGCGTGCGCTCGGACCGGCCCATCGCGGGGCTGCTGCACGATCTCAAGGCGCGGGGGCTGCTCGAGGAAACCATCGTACTCTGGACCACGGAGTTCGGGCGCACGCCCTACAGCCAGGGCAGCAAAGGCCGCGATCACAATGGCAACACGTTCGTGAGCTGGATGGCCGGCGGCGGAATCCAAGGCGGCACCACGTATGGCGAGAGCGACGAGTTTTCCTTCCGCGCGGCGCGCGACACGACGATGTGCTACGACCAGCACGCGACGATGCTGCATCTCCTCGGCTACGATCACGAGCGCCTCGTCTTCCGCCACAACGGCGCGGACCGCCGCCTGACCGATGTGCATGGGCGGGTGATCCGGGAGATTCTGGCGTGAGGCTGGTGTGCGTTCTGGTTCTTGTAGGAGACGACGTAAGGAGACTCTGACCTCCTTCGGGCCGGGCACGCACGCCGCGAGGAAAAGGTTAGAGTCTCCTTACGTCGTCTCCTACAGGGATGCTGCTGTGCATCTTCGGCAACAGCCTGGGTGTTTCATTCCGCTGGCAAGGCCGCTCTGGCAACGCACGGGAGCCGCGGGTAGGCTCGCCGCAATTCATCATGAAACCGACACATCGCATGGGCCTGGGCTGGTTGTGGGTCGCGCTGTTTTGCGCGGTGAACGTGCGCGGCGCGGATGTCGCCGCGTTCGGCATCATCAAGTCGCAGCAGTTCGTGCAGACGAATGACAGCGCGGCGGTGCCGCTGGCGAGCAGCGGTTTTGCGTTCAATGCCTTTGTCATCGCGACGGGTTTTGGCGCGGTGACGAACGCGACGGTGAAACCCTCGAACGCCACGCCGCTGCGCCCGCTCGCGCCGCTGGCGGACGGGCTCGGCTGGCTGCTTGATGTGCGCTTCGATTCGTCGGCCGCGCTCGATGCGGCGTATCCGAACGGCACGTTGTTTTCGCCGGTGAGTTACGCGCTGGCGATGGGCACGGCGAACGACGGGCTGCGGAGCGTGAGCCTGGGTTTCACCGTGTTCGGTTTTTTCGCCGGCTATCCGCCAACGGCGCAGGTCTCGAACGTCGTGGCGGCGCAGGCGATCGACACGACGCGAGACTTCACGCTCGGGTGGTCGGCGGCCGGGGCGCAGGCGATTGACCTGGTGCAGGTGCTTATTGTGGATGGCGCGAGCAACGTGGTCTATGGCTCGCCCGCGCCGTTCGCACCGGGCGCGTTGAGCAGCACCTCGACGTCGTTTGTGATCCCGGCGGGACGGCTGCCGGCGGGGACGAATCTCATCGGGCACGTCACGCTGGCGCGGCCCGTGACAATACCGAACACGAATGCGTATCCCGGAGCCGTGGGCATCTCGGCTGCGGCGCGGGACACGCAATTTCCCATCGTGACGCGGCCCGCACCGGAGCCGCCGCGCTTGCAATTGTTGACCGAAGTGGGCGGCGGTGTGCGCCTGCGTTTTCCGGTGGAGACGAACCGGTTGTACCGTCTCCAGCGCAGCCTCGACCTGCTGAGTTGGTCGGATGTGGTGACGACAAATTCCACGGGCGGCACGGTGGACGTGGACGAGAGCGGGACGGGCAGTGCTGCGAGGGGGTTTTATCGCGTGCGGATTGGGCAGTGAGGGATGTCTTTGTAGGAGACGACGTGAGGAGGCCGCCGGAATGAAAACTCTCTTCGATTATCAAGTCGCCTGCCGACGCGACGACAACGGAAGCTTCGCGGCGTACGCGCCCGCGTTGACTGGCTGTCATGCCATAGGAGAAACGCCCGAAGCTGCGCAGAGTGAGTTGCACCATGTTTTCGACATGATCGTGGAGGAATATCGGGAGCAGGGGAAACCGCTCCCGGCTGACGACGATCTTCCCCCCGCCCGTTCTGGTTGAGCAGTCGTCTCCTGGTTCCCACCACCGCCGACAGCCCTACTTCTTCTGCTTCTCCGCCGTCTCGCGAAAGGCCTGGGCGCGGTTCTCGACGTAGGCGCGGTAGCCGGCGGGGTCCACGAAGGGATTGGTCTTCGGATCGGATTGGAGCCGGGCGACTTTGGCTTCCATGCCGTAGTAGTTGCCGTGGGCACCGAGGAAAACATCGCAGGGCAGGGATTTGAGGAGGCGGAAGGTTTTGGCGAAGTGGTCGGCGATTTCCGGGTAATCGCGGTTGGTGATGAGTTGGTAGCCGGGGTTGACGTTGGGGCTGCCGATGATGACGACGTTCAAAAGTTTGCCGCCGTCCGCCGCTTGCAGGGTCCAGGTCGTGCAACCGCGCGTGTGGCCGGGCGTGTGCCGAGCCGTGAGCGTGGCCTCGCCAAGCGTCACGGTGTCGCCGTCCTTGAGCACACGATCGACGGCGCAGGGCCGCCAGCCTTCCTGGTAGAGGTATTGGCCCTTGCCGCCGCTGGCGATGACTTCGGCGTCGCCGGCCATCACCTCGACCCGCGCGCCGGTGAGTTCCTTGATGAGCGCATGTCCCGCGACGTGGTCGGAATGGGCGTGGCTGGCGAGGAGGATTTTGATGTCGGTGAATTTGAACCCGAGCTTTTCCACGTTGGCGCGGATGATGGGCACGGTGCGGTCGAAGCTCGAATTGATGAGGACATGGCCCTTGCTGCTGGTGACGAGGTAGCTCGCGAGGCCGCGGGAGCCGACGTAGTAGAGATTGTCGGCGATGCGATGCGGCGGAAACGGCTCATCCCAATCGCTCGGTGCGGCGGAGGTCGTGAGGGCGGCAAAGGTCAACAGGAGGGGCAGCAGGCAGCGGGAAAAGTTCATGGCGCGGAGGCTAGGGCGCGGCGGGGCGAATTCAAACACTCTCTCCTGCGTGGGCCGGTGCGTGAGCAGAGGAGGGTGGAGGAATTGCAGGTGAGTTGGGCGGAGAGCGGCGGGCGGGGCGTGGCGGGTGCCGGCCGTGCGCATGGGCGGGGCACACGGAAGTGAGGCAAGGGAATTTTGGGCAAAGGAATGGTGGCAAAGGAATGGGGACGGGGAGTTTTTTGTCTTCTTTCCTTTGTCTCCATTCCTTTGCCAAATCCGGTTCGGGGTATGGAGTTGAGATTCAGTTTGGCCGCGACGCGTTCGGCGGACCGTAGTAGCCGCCGACGTGAGGAGGCGGATTTCCCGGGCCGTTTGCTTGAGTGGCGTCCGCCTCGTCACCTCGGCGGCTACTCGACAACGGCGGCGGCACCCATTGAGCGGGCGCCCGCTGGTTGAAGCCTGACAAGCGTTCGCGATCTCCCTACGCTGCCGGGCATGATCACCTTCGACATTTCACCAGCGATCTCGTGTTGCGCATCTGCGCTGCCAACGGGCCGGAAACTGACGCGCACAACATCGTCGTGCCTGCTGTGGGCCTTCGCCGGCTGGCTGGGTTTTGCGGCGGCGATTGTGGCACCGGTGACGGCGGCGGAGGAGCGCAAGGAAGCGGTGCCAACGCAGAGTTTCACGGCGGCGTACGGAGAGTTGCTGAAACAGTTTCCAGAAGCACATCAAGGGCGTGGCGTGGATCGGGGCGGCCCAGAGGGCGACGTTGCGGATCAGCCAATGACGTACGGATTGATCCTGTCCGCCGAGGCGCTGCGGTGGCGGGCGCAGCCGGATGACGAGGCGAAACGCCGCGTCCGCCTTGCCGCTCGCTGGCTGGTGGGCAACAGCCGACTCGCGGCGGATGGCCTGCCCGGCTGGGGTTTGCCGCACGCGTGGAACGAGCGGCCGAAGCACACCGCCTACACGATCACCACCGCCATCGCGGTGGAGGGATTGCTCGATGCCCTGACGCTGGGGGAATTTTGGACGGCCGCGGAAAGCCGCGAGATCGTCGAGCTGGTCCGGCAGGTGGGCGAGCGTTGGTGCAAGGAGATGTGGGTCGATGGCCTGGGCGGTGGTTATTTCAATTACAGCCCGCACGACACAAAGCCGGGATATTTGTGCATCAATGCGCCGGCCATGTTTGTGGGTTCGCTGGCGCGGTTCGTTCACGAGCAGGGGAAGTTCATTCCCGCCGACACGCTGCGGTTGTTTCGCGCGCGGCTTGATGCCTTCGCGCAGACGGCCATCGGCACGGCGACGCTGCGCGGAGGCGCGCCGTATTGGGATTACATCGCGCCGCCGAACAATCCGGTGAAATTCCAGCGGCCCAACGATCTGGTGCATCAGGCGTACATCATCTGGGGGCTGGAGAATTATCGCGAGGCGGGCGGCGGCGTGAAGCTGCCGTGGACGCAGGCGCAGGCGCTCGAGTCGATGGATCGGTTTTGGAAAGATGGCACGCTGCGGTTTTTCGCGCAGGACGAAGCGACGGTGAAACCCGGCAATCGCGAGGCCCCGGCGAATCTGTGGGGTGCCGGCATGTTGCTGGCGAGCTACGGGCGGTGGGGTTCGGCGGAGCAAAGCCGGCGCTGCTTCGAGGCGACCTGCAAATCTTACGGACCTTTTCCGCGGATGCGTGTGCTGCCGCGCGCGGTGAGTGCGGATGGGCAGTTTTATCCGCGCGACAATGCGCACGTTCTCTTCGGCCTCGCGTATGCGGCGTATGGCGCGAAGGCGGGGCCGGGCACGACGGCGCGGTGATTTGGGGAGGCGGAGTTTTGTGCCATGCGTGGACGCTGATGGGGATGGAGCGGCGTGGCCTCGTGAGAAGTGGAGCGCGCCCAAGCTTGTAGGAGTCGAGGTGACGAGACTCTAACCTTTTCCCCGCGACACGCGGCCTGAGTCTCGGGGGCTGATTTGGTCAAGGCGCTTGGAACCGAAGCGCGGTTTCAAGAGGCGGTGGGCGGCGGTTTCGGACGGCCGGTCGCGGAAGGAGGTTAGAGTCTCGTTATCTCGACTCCTACAAGCACACTCGCGGAGGGTGGCCCGCGCTCCGGAGGGCAATAACGTTGACAGTTTTTCGGGCGCGACGGTACGGTCGCCGCGTTCAAAGAAACCCCGGATCGTCGGGCCTGTCGTGTTGGCGGGGTCAAGCCGGCGATTCCAGTGCAAGCAAACCTTCGCGGCCGCTGCGAGTTCTCGGACCGGCTGCGCTATCTGAGACTAAGTCATGAAACGAACTGTAGGCCGGTCGGTAACCCTGATGACTCTGGGAGTGGCGTTGGTGTGGGCAGGGTGCAAATCGCCCGGTGGTTCGGCGACTCAAACCAAGGAGAAACCCGGCGTGGAAAAAGCAGCATTTGGCAAAACTTCCGATGGCGAGGCCGTCGATCTTTACACCCTCGTCAACCGGCATGGGTTGAAGGCGAAAATCACCACTTATGGTGCCCTCGTGACCGAGCTGCAGGTGCCGGACCGCAACGGTCAGTTGGCGGATGTCGTGCTTGGGTTTGACTCACTCGAGGGCTATCTCAAGGGCCATCCCTACTTTGGTTGCACCACGGGCCGGTACGCGAACCGGATTGCCCGGGGGCGGTTTCTGCTCCACGGCACGGAATACAAACTGGCCACCAACAATGGCGCGAACCATCTCCACGGCGGTGTGAAGGGTCTCGACAAGCGCGTGTGGAAGGCGGAAGTCCTGCCGGGTTATCGCGGGCCGGCCGTGAGGTTTACCTATCGCAGTCCCGATGGTGAAGAAGGTTATCCGGGCAATCTGGACATCGCGGTGACTTATACCTTGAGCGATGATGACGAACTTATCATTGAGTATCTCGCCACCACAGACAAAGCCACGGTCATCAATCTGACCAATCATTCTTATTTTAATCTCGGCGGCGCGGGCAACGGCGAGGTGCTGGATCACTCCCTGATGATCAATGCCAGCCGCTACACGGTGGTGGATGACGGCAGCATTCCTACTGGTGAACTCCGGGCGGTCGCCGGTACGGAAATGGATTTCCGCGTGGGCAAGGAGTTGCGCAAGGACTTCGACAAACTCAAGGGCACTCCGGGCGGCTATGATCATAACTACGTGCTGAACCAAACCAAGCCGGGCGAACTTGTGCTCGCCGCCGAGCTGTATGAGGCCAAGAGCGGACGGTTGATGAAGATTTACACCACCGAACCCGGCATCCAGCTCTACACGGGCAACTATCTCGATGGCACCAATACCGGCAAAGGTGGCAAGGTTTATCGGAAGAACTATGCGGTCTGTCTCGAGACTCAGCATTTCCCGGATTCCCCCAATCAGCCGACCTTCCCCAGCACGGTGCTCTACCCGGGCGCGACCTACGCCACGAAAACGATCCATAAGTTCACGACCAAGTGAGCTGGTGGACGGGTGGCTCGTCCGCAGCGCGGCGGACGAGCCACGGGGATGGGGATGGGGGGCCGCGGGCGAGGGGGCACCAGATCCATGGCAGGCGAATGGGGGCAGGCGAATGAGTGCTTGTTGGTGAGTTCCTATTTGTCACTCCCTATTCGTCTGTTAGCAGGACGGAGGGGAGGCAAGGGCGCCGCGTTGAACTAATGCACCGGGGGTATCAAGCGCGAAGGTTTGACTGACGAATGGAGATTCACAAATGGGGGTCCGTTTCGGAGCGGAATGTGCCGGGGTGCAACCGCTGAGGTTCCCCTAGGTTCAGCGCGATCACCGATAGGGATGGGTGCGGCGTCCACGAAGCGGATGAGTCCGTTGGTGATCCTGCGGTCGTTGAGATGGGTACTCCAGGCGGTGCCCGTTCCGACGAAACTGGTGGTCGAGTAAGTCTCGAGGCGGGTCACGTCGCCGGCTGGGATGTTGGGCTGGGCCGTTGCCACCTAGCATTTGCGGGGCCGCGAACTTGGATCGACTGGCACGCCTCGCAGCGGCGCGCCCGGCTCGGGTTGCTGGCCAGCAACGCGCGTTCCCGTCTGCCCACGACGACCAGCGAACATTCGAGTCTGACCAGTTCCGTGTTCGGGCGAAATCTCCACCGCCGGTCGGCTGACTGGGAGGCGGCGCACGTCCCCCCTATTCTGGCGGCGGAAAGTTTCGTGGACACGCATCGGTTCCGTGGCACCTGCTGCCCCGCCGCCGGTTGGCGCGCGGTGCGGGACGAGGCCCGCACGTGGGCGCCGGGGTAGCCGCGTAAGCCGAACCGCATCTTTCCCACCTATCCGGCCCGGATGAGCCGAAGCAACAACCAAACATGCGTCTGGCCGCTGGCCTGCCGGAGCGGCTTTAGAACCGCTCGGTGCCGCAAAACCGCTTCCCAGATTTTCGTTTGACCACCCCACCGCCAAAACCTAGCGTCGCGCGCAATGATTCCTGTGCGAACCTCCGTCCGGCTCCTCGCCTTCACCTTGGCCCTCGCCGCCGCCAGCATCTCCGGCCGCGCCGCTGACGGGGTGCGAATAACCGATCAGGCTGGCAAGGTCCGCGTCGAGATCAACGGCCAGCTCTTCACCGACTATCACTACAAGGACGTTCCCAGGCCCTATTTTTATCCAGTACTCGGGGCCGGCGACGTGCCGATGACGCGCAACTTCCCGATGCGGACCGTCCCCGGCGAAGAGACCGATCACAAGCACCACCGCGGCGTCTGGTATGGTCATCAACTCGTCAACGGCATCAGCTTCTGGGGCGAGACGGGCAAGGAAGGCAAAATCGTCCACGACAAATTTCTCGAACTCAAGAGTGGCGCGGACGTCGGCGTGATTATCGCGCAAAACAAATGGGTCGCCCCCAACGGCAGCGTCGTCTGCACGGACACCCGCACCATTCGCATCCACAATCGCAAGAACGAGCGCCTCCTCGACTTTGACATCACCTTCTCCGCCGGCACCGAGGAACTCGTCTTCGGTGACGACAAGGACGGCGCCATGTCGATCCGCATCGCCGAATCGATGCGCCTGAAGCATCCCAAGGGCAGCGGCGACAAACCCACCGGTCACATCGTCCTGAGCACCGGCGTGCGCGACCAGGATACATGGGGCAAGCAGGCCGCGTGGTGCGATTACTACGGCCCGGTCGGTGATAAGATCGTCGGCGTCGCGATTTTCGATCATCCCGCCAATCCGCGCCATCCTACCTGGTGGCACGTGCGCGACTACGGGCTCTTCGCCGCCAATCCCTTTGGCAAACGTCACTTCGAGAAACTCAAAGACCCCAAGGCCGGTGAGTTCAAGGTCCCCGCCGGACAGAGTGTCACCTGGCGTTACCGCTACTTTTTTCACGCCGGCGACGACCAGGCCGCGAAAGTCGCCGAGCACTACGCCGACTATGTCAAAACTACCGCCACCAAATAATTTTGCTTTCGCTCATCGTCCCGTGTCTCACTCCTTAACCTATCACTACTAACTCCATGAAATCACTCAGCCGTCGTAACTTCATCAAAGCGGGCGTGGCCACCGGTGCCACCCTCAGCATGCCCTTCCCGGCCATCACCCAGACCAAGAGTCCGGGCGAAACCATCAACGTCGGCGTCGTCGGCATCAACGGCCGCGGCCAGTCTCACATCGGCGGCTACATCGCCCTCAAGGACAAGAGCGTTCGTCTTGGCGCCCTCTGCGACGTGGACAAAAAAGTCCTCGGCTCAAACGTGGACAAATACGGCGGCAAGGTCGGCAAGGTTGAAGGCTACACGGACATTCGAAAGCTGCTCGAAAACAAAGACATCGACGCCATCAGCATTGCCACCCCGAATCACTGGCACTCTCTCGCCGCCATCTGGTCCATGCAGGCCGGCAAGGATGTCTATGTCGAAAAGCCCGTCTCGCACAATGTGTGGGAGGGACGCCAGGCCGTGAACGCCGCGCGCAAATACAACAAAATCTGCCAGACGGGCACCCAGAGTCGCTCCTCGCGCGCGGGTATCTTCGAGGCCGTAAAATGGGTGCAGGCCGGCAATCTCGGCAAGATCCTCATCGCCCGCGGCATGTGCTACAAACCCCGCGGCTCCATCGGCAAGAGCGACGGTGCCCAGACCGTTCCCGACACCATTGACTATGATCTCTGGTGCGGGCCGGCCCCGAAGGACGAACTTCGCCGCAAGAAACTCCACTACGACTGGCATTGGATCTGGAACTACGGCAACGGCGACCTCGGCAACCAGGGGATCCACCAGATGGACATCGCGCGCTGGTTCCTCGGTGAGATGGAACTCGCCCCCCGCGTCTGGAGCGTCGGTGGCCGCCTCGGCTACGTCGATGACGGGGAGACCGCCAACACCCAGATTGTCTTCCAAGACTACAAGAAGGCCCCGCTCATCTTCGAGGTCCGCGGTCTTCCCAGCAAGAAAGGCGGGAAGGACATGGATAAGTTCATGGGTGCCGGCGTCGGCGTGGTCATTCACTGTGAAGGTGGCTATGTCACCGTGCCCAACTACAACGGCGGCTCCGCACACGACAAGGATGGCAAGGAAATCAAGAAATGGAGCGGCTCCGTTGATCACTTCGCCAACTTCATCGAAGCCTGCCGCAGCCGGAAACACACCGACCTGCACGCTGACATCCTCGAAGGCCATCTCTCCAGCGCCCTCTGTCACACCGGCAATATCTCCTACCGCCTTGGCACGAAATATGTCGCTGGTGAAATCATGGAACGCATCAAAGGCGACCGCGGCGCTTCCGAGACCTTCGAGCGCATGACCAACCACCTCAGCGCCAACGAAGTGGACTTCAACATGGACAAGCTCGCCCTCGGCCCCGTCCTCACCATGGACCCCAAGACCGAGAAATTCCTCGGCAACCCCGAAGCTGACAAGATGCTCACCCGCGAATACCGCAAACCCTTCGTCGTGCCGGAAATCACCCTGAGCTGAGACACAACTGAGCCGTCCGCTTTCTCCATGAAAGCAAGCTCCCTCAAGCCGCTCCTCTGTTCCGTCGTGATGCTGCCGTTCGTCGGTTGTCACCCAACCGACGGCGGCGGCGAGACGGTGGCCGAGGGAGTGATCTGGACGGTCGAGTACAAATTGGAAAACGGAAAGACCGGCGGTTTCACCCGGATCAATGACAGCCGCGCGGTTCCCGGAGGCAACGGCAGTTGGAACGTGGATGCCTACGGGAAGCTGACCCGGGACTATCTCATCATCACCCATCCCCAGCGGAAAGATGCGGGCGTCGAAGTCATCCCCGCCAATCGGTTGGTGTCGATCCGCTTCGGTGACGGCGGAATCAAAACGGTGGCTGAGAACAAACCCGCTCCGGGGCATTAGGCAGTCCGGCCGATTACCCCAGGGTTCGGTGTCAAGTAAGTCTCATGATTCCGAATCCTCTCTCTCGATCATTCCCGCCGGTCACTCACAAAACCGCGTCCCGGGAGACCGCTCTTCCCTAATCCGTGTCGATCCTGGTTTAACTAACTCCGTTCTTAATCTTACCAACCTCTGCCTGTAACCATGAAATCTCTTCCCCTTGCCTTCGCCATTCTTACCCTCCTTTTCCCCCTGTCCCGCCTGGCTGCCGCCGCCCCGGAACTCCCCGCCGGCTACAAGCTGCTCTACGAACAAAACTTCACCGATGCCTCCGCCCTCAAGGACTTCGTGTTCACCGACCCGGCCGCCTGGCGTCACTCCCGGACCAACGATCTCGGCGCGCTCGAACTCTTCGCGCAGAGCAAATACAAACCCAAGCACCGCTCGCCCGTGAACATCGCTCTCCTGGCCGACAAAGTGTTCGGTGACTTCATTCTCGAGGTCGAACTCCTCTCCACCGTGAAACCCTACGGCCATCAGGACATGTGTCTCTTCTTCGGTTTTCAGGAACCCACCAAGTATTACTACAACCACATCGCCGTCGCGGCTGATCCCAACGCGCACAACATTTTCCTCGTCAACGAAGCCCCGCGCAAAAACTTCGCCAAAGAGACTACCAAGGGCATCACCTGGGGCCAGGGCGTCTGGCACAAAATCCGACTCGTCCGCAACACCGCCGACGGGTCCATCCGCACCTACTTCGATGACTTCACCACGCCCCTCATGGTCGCCGAGGACAAGACCTTCACCCACGGTCACATCGGCTTCGGCTCCTTCGATGACCTCGGCAAAATCACCCGCGTCAAAATTTGGGGACCCTCTCTCGAGACCCGGAAGACCGGGTTCTTCCAACCCGCAGTCAGCAAGTAGGCTCTCGCCGGATGTCAGTGTCGGTCTGCAAACTCCCTTGCGCCGCGAGGGACAAGGTTCGGAGTTCCGCGTTTACGCGGCCCGCTGGTTCCACATCGCCCGAACCGCGTAAACGCGGAACTCCGAGCCGGATTTTCTACCAGCCGCGGAAGGCCGCGCACTCATAGCTGTGACTGTATCGCTACGTGCCAGCGACAGTTTATTTACCACCCGCCAGCAGCCACGGGAGCGGGACGCGGACCCAGAAGATACGGATATTCTTGTCCTCCCAGCGTTCGTAGAGACAGCCGAGCTGGCCGTCTGGCAGGCGCGTGAGACACGAGTATTCGGAGGCGCCTTCCTGGATGAGACGCGCGGCGGGCCAGGTGCGGCCCTCGTCGTGACTGATGCGAATGGTGAGATCGCGGCGCTTGGGGCTGGCGGGATTGGAGAACATCCAGAGCGGTTTGTCTTCGGGCTTGTCCGTTGGCCACGAGTACACGAAGCCCTGGCAGATGCCTTCGTAGAGCTGCGGGTCGGTGGTGACTTTGCCCCAGGATTTACCGGCGTCGGTGCTGACGGCGGTAAGTCGCTGGTTGTATTGCGGCCCGACGGGCGGAGCGTTGGTGCCGAAGGGGCGGAAGCTCCAGTTCTGACCGGATTGATTGCGGGTGTTGATGTAGAGCGAACCGTCGCGACGTTCGGCGATCTGGCATTCGCCGGTCTGCCCACCGACATCGCCGCCCAGGTGCCACGACTCGCCGCGGTCATCGCTGTAGATGATGTGACTGCTGAATTCGCGGGTGCCCTCGACATTGTGATAGGCCGGGATGGCGAGACGTCCGCTCTGGAGTTGCAGGCCGATGCCGGAGCCAAGGCCATACCAGGTCCACTCCGGTTTGCGGGTCGTCGCCGAAATATCGCGTGGCGCGGACCAGGTGTGGCCGCTGTCCTTGCTGGACATCACGAACACGCGGGTGCGCTCTTTGCTCGTGCCAGTGACGATGTCCTTCTCAAGATCGTCGCCGCGGCTGCGGGTGAACAGCAGCCAGAGAGTCTTGGTCTGGCGTTCCACGACGGGCGTTGGATAGCCGAAGGTATGCGGTCCGTCGTCGGCGATTTTTTGCACGGGACCCCAGGTTTTCCCCGAGTCGGTGCTCCGCTTCACCACAATGTCGATGTCGCCGGTGAAACCGCCACCGGCCACACGCCCTTCGGCAAAGGCGAGGACGTCGTTGTTCGGCGCGACAATGACCGCGGGAATCCGGTAGCGCGGGTAGCCTTCCTTGCCAGAGTCAAAGAGGGTGACTCGGGCGGAAGGTCCTGCCGCAGTCGTGGCGGAATCAGCGGCGGGGATGGACGTGGTGAGTTGGAGCAAGAGAATGCAAACGAGAGTGAGACGTGACACGATGGTCTTCGCCAAGCAGATGGATTTCATGGCCGGGAGCATAGGCAGCGAGGGGAGGTTGTTGAAGCTATTTTTTCCCAATGCCGTGAAAACCTTACGGCTCCGCTTGCTCCTTGGTGCTTCCCTTGAGCTTTGAACTTTGAGCTTTGAGCTTTCTTCCTCCGCCACGTTCGGCTAAACCATTCGCACACTAATGAACAATCCAACTCACTCCCTCCGCGGCGTCCTACCCGTTTTCCAAACTCCCTATCTCCCCGACGAGACCATCGACTTCCCCACGCTGCGCCGGGAGATCGAATGGCTCTATGACTGCGGGGCGGATGGCATTGTCATGGCGATGGTTTCCGAGACACTGCGACTTGCGAGCGAGGAGCGGGAGGAACTTGCCGCGCGCGCCTGCGAGTTCGGCCGCGCCCGCGGCGTGGTCGTCATCAGCGTCGGCGCGGAATCGAGCAAGGTCGCCGAGCGTTACGCCCGCCACGCGGAAGCCGCCGGCGCGCACGCGGTGATGGCCATTCCACCGGTGTCGGTCGGCATCGGTGAAAGCGAGTTGCTGACTTATTACCGGCGCATCATCGAGGCCATCCGCATCCCCGTCATTGTGCAGGATGCGAGCGGCTATGTGGGCAAGCCCATGCCCATCGCCATGCAGGCGCGGCTGCTCGCTGAGTTCGGACCCGAGCGCGTGCAATTCAAGCCCGAGGCCACGCCCATCGGCCCCAAGCTCAGCGAACTGCGCGACGCCACCGGTGGCCGCGCCCGCGTCTTCGAGGGCACCGGCGGCATCGCGCTCGTCGATT
The DNA here is from genome assembly GCA_014193395.1 of Verrucomicrobiota bacterium. Taxonomy (GTDB): domain Bacteria; phylum Verrucomicrobiota; class Verrucomicrobiia; order Limisphaerales; family BJHT01; genus BJHT01. Next base: position 23,904 of record BJHT01000014.1, on the reverse strand, counting down.
CCTTCCGTCGCGGCATCGTCGGCACCATGCCCGGCGCGGACCTCATCCGCGGCCTCGTCCCGCTCTGGCGCGCGCTCGCAGCCGGCGACACCGCGCGAGCCGACCGCATCCACGGCCCGCTCGCCGCGCTCATCTCGATGCAGAACAGCCTCGACGCCTTCCTCGCCGTCGAGAAACACCTGCTCGTGCGCCAGGGAGTTTTCCCAAACACCCTCGTCCGTGGCCCCGTCGGCTTCCGATTGGATGAAGAGACTACGCGCGAAGTGGAGCGGTTGTTTGATCGGATGATTGAGGCGGCAGGTTGACAACGAATGGACGCGCATCAGACGGCGAACCAAGCAAATCTTCCTCGCGCCACCAATGCTGAGCCGCTAAACGTAAAGCCAGTGAACAAACTTCTCTTCGGCGACAACCTCCAATGGCTACGGGATACGAAAGTTTTCCCGGACGCCAGCGTGGACCTGGTTTATCTGGACCCGCCGTTCAACTCGAATGCCGACTACAACGTCCTTTTTCGCGATGCTTCCGGTGAAGCCAGTCAGGCGCAATTCCACGCCTTCACCGATACCTGGAGTTGGGCGGATGCGGCCGAGACCTATAATCAGTTCATCCAGACCTGTCCGAATCTAGCCCTGGCGGAAATGATGGAGGCCTTGCATAGCTCCCTCAAAAACTCCCCGCTGATGGCTTATCTGGCCATGATGGCCCCGCGCTTGGTGGAATTGCACCGGGTTCTTAAACCCACCGGCAGTCTCTATCTCCACTGCGACCCCACGGCCAGCCACTATTTGAAAGTGCTGCTCGACGGCCTGTTTGGTGGCGAACATTTCCGCAACGAAATTTCATGGGTTCGTTCAAATCCGAAAAGTTTGAGCAAGACTAATTTCTCCAATTGCCGGGACATCATTCTTCGTTACTCCAAGACCGATGCGTGCGTTTTCAACAAGGTATTCGGCGCGCATGACCCGGAATACGTGGACAAGGCTTACAAGTATTCCGATAAGCGCGGGCGCTATCGCCTGCTCCCCTTGCTCAACCCCAACGACAACCGACCCAATCTGACCTACAAGTTCCTTGGCATCACCCGCGTCTGGCGCTGGACAAAAGAACGCATGGAGCAGGCCCACAAAGACGGGCTGGTCGTGCAGTTGAAACCCGGTGCGGTCCCGCAGTACAAACTCTACCTCGAAGACTCGCAGGGCAGGACTGTCACGAACAACTGGGACGACATTCCCCAAGTGGCCGGGAACGAGGCGCTCGGCTACCCAACCCAGAAACCCGTGGCCCTGCTCGAACGTATCATCAGCGTAAGTTCCAATCCGGGTGATCTCGTCCTCGACCCGTTCTGCGGCTGCGGCACCACCACCCATGCCGCGCAAAAACTGGGCCGACAGTGGATTGGCATAGACATCACCTTCCTCGCCGTGAACCTAATCAAGCGGCGGCTCCATGATGCTTTCGGCAAGGAGGCGCGGTTTGAAGAAATGGGGCAGCCCACGGATTTCGGCAGCGCGCAACGCTTGGCCGAGCTGGACAAGTTCCAATTCCAACACTGGGCGCTCTCACTCATTGACGCCCGTCCGCTCAAGGAAGGCGATGGCAAGGGAGCGGACCGCGGCGTAGACGGCCTGCTTTACTTCTACGAGAGCAAAGAGAAGCGCGAGAAAATCATCGTGCAGGTCAAAGGTGGCGGCGTGAAGCGCAACGATATCTCCACGCTGCTCGGTGACGTGAACAATCAGAAGGCAGCCGGGGGCATCCTTGTCACTTTGGAAAAGCCCAGCAAGCCGATGCGTGAGGAAGCAGTGTCGGCTGGGCGCTATACCTCGAAACTCTGGCACACGAAGGACTATCCAAAAATCCAAATCCTCACTGTGGAAGGCTTGCTTGATGGAACCGAGCGGGTGGATTCACCGCCCCAAGACAATCCTTTCGCCAAGGCCCAACGAGAAGCTACTGGTCCGAAACAGGCCACGCTCATTTAGGCCCACCTTCTATCTCACTGACCAGCGAGGTCTCCATCCCTACTATCTGAAGTGGTGTAGCGATAGGGTGGAGCAAGGCGAATCCCTACATAAGGTTTCGTGGACTCGTGATCCATGCATCGCGACCATCGGCGGCCCGTCCCGCTCTGAGCAGTTCCCGGAGGATTTCTCCGCGAGCTCCGGCGTCCCCACCGTAAGCACCCCGCCATCGCAAACGCTATTTCAGATGCGCCGCCTCCTCGCGCGTGAGCACCGGCCAGACCTGTAGATTCTGCGTGCTGGCCAGCACGCGCTGATAGCTGCGTGAGTCGAAGGAGAGGAAGGTCTTGGCCCCAAGCTCGACGGCGGCGCTCACGTGCATCACGTCAATCGCGCCAAGCTTGGGCCAGCGTTGCGCGTAGTGGCGCATCAGTCCCGCGGCGCGCTGGGCGACAGTATCGGCGTCCAGCTTCGGGCGGTAGAGCGTCTGCCCGTCGGCGAGCGCCCCTTTGAGTTCGTCCCACACGGTCTCCGCCAACGTGGGATGATTCGACCAGAGAGCTTTGGCGACTTCCGGCCAGTGGAGGAAGGTGAAGGGCAGACGCGGCTCCGCTTCCACCATGTAGCGGCGGGCCTCGGGAGTGTTCGTGTCCACCGCGTAGGCCGCGGCGATGAAGCTTGTGTCGGCGTAGTTCACCGCTCGCCGGCCTCCTCGCGCTGCTTGGCCACGATGCCGTAGGGCACCGGCTTCATGCCCAAGCTGTCCAGCCACTCAAAATGCTTCTTCCAAGTGCGCGGCTTCGGCCGGTCGGCCGCGTCTTTCACCAACTCCTGCAAGAAACTGTAGGGCGTGTGTCCGCGCGCCTTCGCGGCGCGCGCGAAATTGCGCGCTGTCTTTTCATCCACCCGGGTCTGTAGCAGTGTCATACGCAAGCATGTAATCTCTTGGCCCTTTGAGTGTCAATCTGCGGCAACCGGAGTTTTCAGCGTCTTGCCCCCAAACGGGGAACACTGCGAATTCCCGCGCGCCCCGGCGTGTCCACCCGTGGCACTTACTCACATGATCGATGTCCACTCCCACTTCTGGCGTTTCCCTGAAGACTTCGGCGCTGACTTCATCCGGCAAGCGCAGCGTGCTCGCGGCGGCCAGCCCGTGGACCTGCGCGTGCGCTACGAGGACTACGCCGCCACCGCCCCGCCCGATACCCGCACCATTGTCTTCGGCGGCAAGGCCCGTCTCAGCGGCCTCTGGGTCGATGACCGCCACGTCGCGGACTACGTCGCCGCTCAGCCCGAGCGCCTCATCGGCTTCCTCTCGGTGGACCCGACGCAAGACGGTTGGGAAGGCGAACTCCGCGACGGCCACCAATCCCTCGGCCTCCGTGGCGTCAAACTCCTCCCAATGTACGCGGGCTTCAGCCCCGATGACCCGCGCCTCGATCCGCTCTGGCGCTACGCCGAGAAATACATGCTGCCCGTGCTGCTCCACGCCGGCACCACCTTCATCGCCCAAGCGCCGCTCGCCTTCACGCTCCCGCGGCTTATCGAACCCGTCGCTGTGAAATTCCCCGGCGTAAAAATCATCCTCGCCCACCTTGGCCATCCCTACGAAGGCGAATGCCTCGCCGTCATCCGCAAACACGAGAACGTCTTCGCCGACATTAGCGCCCTGCACTACCGCCCCTTCCAGCTCTACCACAGCCTCATGCTCGCGCAGGAATACGGCGTCTGGCCCAAGCTACTCTTAGGCACCGACTATCCCTTCACCACTGTCAACGCGACCCTCGCCGGCCTCCGTTCCCTCAACGACATGCTCGAAGGCACCAAACTCCCGCGCCTCGACCCAAGCCAAATCGAAGCCATGATCCAGCGCGACACGCTTGCGCTGCTCGGTTTGAAACGATGACCCCGCCGCGCAATCCACCGAAACCTCCCCTTCGGAGCCGGTGGAATCTCACCAGCACGCGAAATGGAGCGAAGGGAGAAGTTCCAAGGATAAAGCTCAAAGCTCAAGGGAAGCACCAAGGTTCAAGCACCAAGTCTGCGGCTCGCCGCTGAACGTCGAGCTACTCGGTCGGACAGCCCCAGAGAGCCGATTTCTGCGACCCTCCGCAAAACCTCCAGTGCCGACATCGGCCTTGGCTCGTGGTCGTTCCCACGCGCTTGGAACCTTGAACTTTGAACTTTGAACTTCCTCCCCCGCCTCCCCCCGCTACTCTCCGCCCACTCACCTATGAAAACATCACTGCTCACCTGCCTGCTCACCACCACCCTCGCCACCGCTCTCACGGGCCTCGCCGCCGATCCGCCGCAGCCCAAGTTCCGCGCCCAGGACATCGACACCGCGGTCAGCATCGGCTACGGCATCGCCATTGCGGACGTCGATGGCGACGGCAAGCCCGACATCATCCTCGCCGATCAAAAGACCGTGCAGTGGTATCACAACCCCGATTGGAAAAAGCACGTCATCGCCGAGAACCTCACCCCGCAGGACAACGTCTGCGTTGCCGCGCAGGACATTGATGGCGATGGCAAATGCGAAATTGCCGTCGGTGCCGGTTGGAATCCCGGCGACACCGTCAACAGCGGCGCGGTCTTCTATCTTATCCCGCCCGCCGACCGGACCCAGAAATGGACGCCTGTCAAACTCCACCACGAGCCGACCGTCCACCGCATGCACTGGGTGAAAAACCCCGCCGGCAAATGGGAACTCATCGTCAAGCCCCTTCACGGCAAGGGCAACAAAGGCGGCGAAGGCGTGGGCGGCCGCGTCCTTGCCTACTCCATGCCCGCCGATCCCAAGGCCGAATGGCAGACCTCCGTCGTGAGTGACTTCATGCACCTCGCGCACAATTTCCAGCCGATCAACTGGGACAACGATCCCGAGCACGAACTGCTCATCGGCGGCAAGGAAGGCGTCTGGTTCTTCGGCCGCAGCACTGGTGAATGGAAGAAGCGCCAGTTCACCGACCAGCTCACCGGCGAGGTGCGCGACGGCAAACTCCCCGGCGGCAACCGCTTCATCGCGACCATCGAGCCGATGCACGGCACCACCGCCGCCTTCTACCGCCAGCCCGCCAAAGGCAAAGCCCTCTGGCCCCGCCAGGTCCTCGATGACACCCTCAAAGACGGCCACGCCGTCGCCGTCAGCGACGTCCTCGGCATCGGCAGCGACCAGGTCATCATCGGTTGGCGCGGCATGAATCCCAAAGGCGTCCCCGGCGTGAGGCTCTTCACCCCGCTCGACGCCGACGGCACCAAATGGCGCACCTCCGAACTTTCCGGTGCCGAAGTCGCCATCGAAGACCTCAAAGCCGCCGACCTCAACGGCGACGGCAAACCCGACCTCATTCTCGCCGGCCGCCAGACCAAGAACCTGCGGATACTTTGGAATGAGACGGGGAAGTAAGGGCGTGGGCAGACTGACCGCAGTTTCCCGACGACCTTGGTTCCACCAGAATGAGGCCGCGTTTGGCATGATGAATACGAACTTAACCGCGACCGAGTTAAGTGGAAGGTGCCAACCCTCGAGCAACTCGCAGGTATGACGGCTACTAACGAAGTGATCAGCCTGGAACTAGCCAAACTCAAAGCTGAGCAGACCTCTGATCCCGATCGGGACTGGATTGCAGACCATGTGCTCTGGATGACGAACGGTGAACATATCATCTATGCATCTCGGCACGGCCTTAACAACGGGTTGATCGCACATCTATTTCTTGGACACTGTTCTGACGGGCGTTGGCTCTACAGCACCTACCATTTTTGCAATCACATGGCCGGGGTTCTCGGTGACGAGCCGCCTGGATCAATCAATGAGTTTGCCAAGCGATACGCGGCCCGCCAATTCGACGGTAAGTCCGACGAGTGCCTCAAAAGGACCTGGCCTCCGACCAAATGAAGAAGTACCCGAACCGAACCGGAGTTGCCGCCGCGATTTGGAGTGCGGTGACTCGTCACCGCTTTTGCGCAGGCGACTTGTCGCCGTCGAAGTTCCACGCGCGTGCGAACTCGCGGGCACGCCACCGCTGGCGCGAGCCGTGGACGCCCCATTGCAATCCTGCACTTCCCGTAGTTCGACGGCGACAAGTCGCCTTGCGAAAGCGGTGACAAGTCACCGCACTCCAAAGCCGACCACTGTCCGGTCACCGTTCAACCACACCACCCTCCATCCTTAGCCAAAAATACCAACCCCACTCTCATGAACCTCCCCCTCCACACCCTCCGCGCCGGTGTCATTGGCACCGGCTTTATCGGCCCCGTCCACATCGAGGCGCTCAAACGTCTGGGCGTTCAGGTCACGGCCATTTGCGGTTCGACCAAGTCCGCCACCGCCACTGCGGCGCAATGGGGCATTCCCGAGGTTTACGGCGACTACGACTACCGCGCCCTCCTTGCCTCGCCCAACGTCGATGTCCTCCACATCACCTCGCCCAACAAAGTCCACGTCGAGCAGGCGCTGGCCGCGCTCGCCGCGGGCAAACACGTCGTGTGCGAGAAACCCCTCGGCATGACCTCGCGCGAGACGGCGCACGTCGTGAAGGCCGTCGCCCGGCCGGGCAGTCCGGTCTTCGCCGTGAACTACATGTGCCGCTTTTTCCCCGCAGTCGTCCAGATGCGCGCGATGGTTCAGCGCGGCGACCTCGGCCGGATTATTCATGTCCAAGGTCACTTCTTCCAAGACTGGCTCCTGCACGACACTGACTACAACTGGCGTCTGCTCGCCAGCGAAGGCGGCAAACTCCGCGCCGTCGGGGACATCGGCACGCACTGGGTCGATGCCGTTTCGTTCATCCTCGGTGCGAAGGCCGAGAGTGTCTTCGCGCATTTGGAGACTTTTCACAAAACCCGCTACCGGCCGAAAGGTGAAGTCCAGACCTTCGCCAAGGTCGATCCCAAGACCATGGTTCCCTACTCGGTGGACACCGAGGATTTCGGCAGTCTTCTCCTCAAATTCGGCAAGGCCCCGCATGGCCACGCCGACGCCGTCCACGCCAACGCCTCTATCTCTCAGGTAGCCGCCGGTTGGAAATGCAGTCTTGCCGTCGGCATCTACGGCACCGAAGGAAGCGTGCGCTGGGATTTCCAGCAGCCCAACGAAATCATCGTCGGCCGCCGCGACCAGCCGAACCAGATACTCCAGCGCGGCACCGCCGGATTCAGTGAGGACATCGCCGACTTCACTGACAACCCCGGTGGCCATCCCGAAGGCTTTCCTGACAGTCACAAAATGCACTACCGCGCCATCTATCAACACATCGCCAGCGGTCGGAAGACACCCATCCTCTTCGCCACCGCCGCCGACGGACACTACGAGGTCAAACTCTGCGAAGCCGTCCTGAAGAGCAGCACCGCGCGGAAATGGATCACGGTGTAAACTCACCATCAGTTGCTATTCATCTTTGCGAGAGTATGTGCCCTCCGCGCTGCGATGTCCGATTCCCTCTCCCCGTTCGGGCCTCACGGGGCGAGGGAAACGGCCGCGCTACTTGCTATTCAGTCTCGGCACGAAGCTTCTCAACGGTTGAGACATCGCCTTCCCATTTTCCCGCCCAAAAACCTCTCTGTCCTAATCCCCTATGCTCACTTCCTGCTAAGAGCCTGTTTGAAAAGCCCTTTGAGCCGAGAGGAACTGGGTTTGGAGTTCCGCGTTTACGCGGCCCGCTGGTCCACGATGCCCGAACCGCGTAAACGCGGAACTCCAAACCGGGTTTTCAAACAGGCTCTCAGTGTCAAACGAAGTTATGAACCTACCACCTATAACAAGAGATCAGCGCAAGATTGATGCGGACCATCTCAACCTCCTCTCGATATTCCATTTCGTCGGCGCCGGCTTCGCGCTGCTTGGGATACTGGGTTTGCTGGGCCATTACACCCTGCTTCACGCCGTTTTCTCCCTCCCCCACGTAGTGACGAACCAGAAGCAACCTCTGCCACCGGCCGAGTTCTTCGCCGTGTTCAAGTGGTTGTATCTGGTCTTGGCAGCGTGGTTTCTGGCTTCGGGTCTTTTGAATGTCATCTCCGGCGTGTGCCTCCGGGCGCGAAAGCATCGAACCTTCTCGCTCGTGGTTGCGGGGATCAATTGCCTGCACTTGCCCCTGGGAACCGTGCTGGGCGTCTTTACGATTGTCGTGCTTTTGCGTGACTCGGTTCGCGAATTGTATGTTGCCCAGGTGGGGCCGGTGATCCGCTGAACTCACTCACCATGGACTCACAACGCAAAAACTTCGTGAAGGGAGTGACACTCGGAACCTTCGTCGGGGTGCTCCTTCAGTTGGGCGGCTACCTCCTTACTCGGGGCGACCGTTCGGAGTTTGGCTGGGTCATGTTTATCGTGGTGCCGTTTGTTTCCGGCTATGCGGTGGCCGCCGTGGTTCGCCGTCCGAGACGCGTCGCCGCCTGCTCCCTGTCGGGTAGCATCATTACCTTCTCAGTGCTGCTGTTTACGGGCTGGGAGGGAATCGTTTGCTGTGTCATGTCCCTGCCATTGGTGGCCTTCGGCGTCGCGACCGGGGCGTTCATTGGCTACCATATTCGCGGACGGTTTATCGACCGCATGGCCGCGCCGGAGAAAGCAAACGTGGCGCTGCTGCTCCTTTGCCCCTTGCTGATCGCCGCCGCCGAACGCGTGGAGCGGCCCTTTCGTTCGGTGCAGCAGCGGGAGGTATTTACCACGGAGACGATGGTGGCGGCACCGCCCGGGCGGACCTGGGATTTGGTCGCGCAGATGCAGAGCCTCGACGGACCTCGGCCGTTCTTGTTGCGCGTCGGCTTGCCGGTGCCAACGCGTTGTGAGTTGGACCGACCCGCAGTCGGTGCCCGGCGCGTGTGCTATTACGACAGCGGTCAGATCGCGCAGGAAATCACCGACTGGCGTCCTTCACAGTTCATGGCCCTGCGCGTCACGGAGAGCACGTTGTCAGGACGACACTGGTTGTCGTTCATCGCCGCCAGTTACGAGTTATCGGCGGAAGGCGATCAGACCAGGGTGGTGCGTCACACGACGATCGGCACCCGGTTGTATCCGCGCTGGTATTGGCGTCCGCTGGAGCGTTGGGGCGTCACGTCCGAGCACGAGTTTGTTTTTTTCAATTTGCAGCGATGGATTGGGAAACCATGAAGCGTCGTGCGCAAACCATGCGTCGCCTCCTCCAATCCCATCTGCCAGGACTATCTCGCGAGACCCGGACGAGCCGCGGTGGAGTGCGGACATCGCTGCGGCTGAGGACGGCGGCATGCCGGAAGATTTGGAACCAAGTTTCCCTCCTATTCTAATGCACGTTCGAGATGAGGCTGATTAGTTGGGCGTTTCCGCCGCTGGCTGCATTGCACGTCAGTCAGAAATCTCGTTTGGATAGGCTCCTTCGTCGCGCCTTGCCACCAGCGGAGGTCCCGGCGCGACCTAACCTCAGCGTGAACCTGCATTAGCCTTCTCCCGGGTTCCTGTGGAAGGTGCCGCCGCGGCATCTCGTTCCCTTTTTTACTTCTAACCCGGCACTCAGCCCCGCAGATTCCCACCTGTGAAAACGCCCTGTAACACTCGTCGTCGTGTCGTGTTCCTCAACCTGCTCTGCCTTGCCATCGTCCTCGCCTTGCCCGCGTGGGCCAAGGATGCGCCGGCCGCCGCGACGCGCTGGGAAAAAGAGATCAGTGCCTTTGAGGCCGCCGACAAAACCAATCCGCCGCCCGCCAACGCGATCATCTTCATCGGTAGTTCCAGCGTGCGGATGTGGAAGTCACTGGCGCAGGATTTTCCCGAGCACAAGGTCGTCAACCGCGGCTTCGGCGGCTCGCAGATCGCCGATTCGGTGCAGTTCGCGGACCGGATCGTGGTGCCGCACAAGCCGCGCCTCGTCGTGCTCTACGCGGGCGGCAATGACATCAATGCGGGCAAGTCCCCCGAGCGCGTGTTCGCGGATTTCCAAGCCTTCGTCGCCAAAATCCGCGCCGGCCTGCCCGACGCCAAACTCGCCTACATCTCCAGCGCCCCCAATCCCGCGCGCTGGGCTCAGATCGAAAAGGTCCGCACTCTCAATGCGCTCATCCGCGAATTTATCGCCAAGGACAGTTCGATGGCTTTCATCGACGTCCATTCCCGGATGCTTGGCCCCGACGGCCAGCCGTTGCCCGACATCTATCTGAAGGATCGCCTGCACATGAACGAGAAGGGCTACGCTATCTGGAAGGAAGTAGTTGGTCCTTACTTGAAGTGAGTGATGGACAAGGCGCGGAAAATCCCGAGATGAACCACGGATGGACACGGATGGAGAAAGCGCTGGCGAGGCGGGGTGGTTGCGCCGGCGGATGACGCGATGATTCTGATATTATCCGTGTTTGTCCTTGGTTGTTCGCTGGGAAGTGTAGCTGGCAGATAGTCTGTGGGTAGTCCGGGCTGCCAGCTTGCGATCTGTCCGGTATGGGGCGGGCGTGAAGTCGTGGCTCTGACTACCTAGAGGTTAAGTCTGATGCCTTTCGGCACTTCTACTTCGCTAAACGGCGGGCCGCCAAGCGCGCGTTCTGCCGCTCTCGGCAACCCCAACGGGGTTGTGTTCTCCAGCCCAGCGTTGCGAGGAACGAGCTACCCTGGGTAGGGATCAGCAAGGTTTTTCAACCCCAACGGGGTTGTGGCACGCTCGCACCATCGGGCCACAACCCCGTTGGGGTTGTGAATCTATGGACCGATTTCCCAGGGTAGCTCGTTCCTCGCAACCCTGGGCTGGAGGCCGGAATCCCGTTGGGATTCTTCGTTGGAATTACCGAAAGGCATCATGGTTGAGCCATGACCAGATTGGCGGGGCGCGGCGTTCACGCCGCAGAGACGTGCGTCCCTTATGAGGCGGGCGAATTTCCAGACCACCTATTTTTGACCCACCAACCGGTGATCGGGAGTGTGGGTTGTGTCCCACAGCTCCTTCCCGCTCTGCGTTCTTTCCGATCTCTGCGGTGTTCCATTCCGCGCCATCCTGACCGGAGCGTTTCCTGAAAACACCGCAGAGATCGGAAGGAACGCAGAGTGGGAAGGAGCGGAAGCGCGCACCGCGCACTCATTACGGAGGCTGTCAGAGCCTGTTTGAAAACCCTGGTTTGGAGTTCCGCGTTTACGCGGTTCGTGCGTGTCCGACCCGCGGGCCGCGTAAACGCGGAACTCCAAGCACAGGACCTCGCGGCTCAAGCGACTTTTCAAACACGCTCTCAGAGTTTTGCCTCCGCCCTTGCCGCCCCACGCGCTCCGCGTTGGTTGCGGCCCCGCCGCCCTGTGTTCTTCGTGTCTCTGTGGTTCCCTCCGCATTTGCAACTGACTGGACACGGCTAGGCCGCGAGCACGCGGATCAGGTGTTCCAGCTCGGCGCGCTGCTCGGCGGGGTCGGCGACGGTTTGGGCGATCTCGGATTTCACCAGTTCGCGAAAGCGGCGGCGCAGGCGGTGGATGGCCACTTTCACCGCGTTTTCATTGAGTCCAAGCTGTGCGGCGACCGCCGATTGGGGCGTGCCGGGTTCGCCGGTGAGCCAGGGTTTGAGCGCCTCGAACTGCGCGCGTTCGGCGGCGCTGGCGAACTCGGTCGCGAGCGCGAGCAGCGAACGGTCGAGCAGCGTGAGCGCCCACTGGCGGTCGAAGACCAGGTCGGACGGCGGGGTGGTGGAATCGGGGATTTCGCAGCCGGGCGAGGTGTCGGTGCCGGTGGACAGGGGCACCGGATCGCTGCCGCTGCCGCGTTTGGCGGCGACGGCGCGCCGGCGGTGGTCGGTGAGAAAATGTTTGAGCGCGCCGAGCAGATACGAACGGAAGCGTCCGCGCGCCGGGTCCGCGCCGCCGAGCGAACTGCGCTCGAGCACGCGGGCGAAAAAATCGTGGGCCAGTTCACGAGCCGCATCCTCCTCGCGTCCGTCGGCGCGGAGGAAGGCCACGACTGGCGCATAGTACGCGGCACAGAGATCGGAGAGCGCCGACTTCGCGGACGCTGATTCGCCGCGCGCGGCGAGCACCTGCGTCCAGCGCGTGGTGCGGAAGTCGGCGGGGGATGTCATCCGGTGGTGGTGGGTAAGCGGGGAGGCGGCTGACTTTGGCCGGCCCTGGTCACTTGGCATCTTCTGCCAGGCGCGGTCCTTTGGTGCCCGGCACGGCCAAGTCGTCGAGTTTGATGCGCTTGGAGTTGAGGTTCACCCGCACGCACAGGCTGTTCGGCTCGCGCCAGGCTGAGTGGTCCACCGCCCAGTCCAGCTTCTCGGTTTCGTCATAGCGGTAGAAGCGGATGGAGAGGGTCAGGCCGGGGCATTTCGTGAGGGCATCGAGGAAGCGGTTCAAGGCCTGCGTGTCGCCGCCGTATTTCAGGTGCGTGTCGGAGTTGAAGCCGTTGCCGCCGAGGAATGTGCAATCCGTACGCTGGAGCACCGCCATAAGGTTGGTGCGGGTGGCGGTGGGGAAATCCTTGGGAAACGCCAGGCCCGGCCTGTCCAGCTCGAAGATGAGAGCAAACGACTCGGCAGCGGTGGCGAGCAGGAGGGCGCAGAACAGGGGAGCGAGGAGGTGTTTCATAGTGCGGAGTTGGATGGAGGGACGGTGCAGCGGAACCGAGTCGAGGCAGTTGGAAAGGGAAATGGGACCACAGAGACGCGATGAACACAGAGGAAGACGGCGTCGGCGTCGAAGAACAAGAAGTCGCCCATCGGTGAACCCAGCTTGGCCGGCGAAGTCTGGTGCTTCTCTGTGTTCATCGCGTCTCTGTGGTTCGAACTTCGGTTCTTCCTGCCTGGGCACCGTCAAGGTTTCTTGAGTCGGGCGGCCTGTGCGGCGAAGTGCGCCAGCCGAAACTCAAACAACGTGCCGCCGCCGAGATAGCCCTCGCCCACCTCTTCCTTGTAGTCCTCGATCTCCGCGAGCGTGAACTGCGAAGCAGCCACGCACTCGCGGGCCAGCACGAAGCGGTAGGTGAGCGTGTTGTTCTTCTCGTTCGGCTCGACCGCGCACTCGGCGATCAAGCCGGACTTGCCCACGACCTTCAGCGTGGCGGACCGCCGGAGCCGCAAATCCGAGCCCGGTTCAAACGTCCGGGCCTTCGCGAGGTCGCGGGCGAGGGTGAAGGCGATGGTTCCGTCCTTACGGTTCTCCACCTTCATAGAGAAGCCCGAATGCTGAAGGCTCTCGGGTGTCATCTCGCACAGGAGTTTGGCCGCGCGCGCTTCGGCCGGGGAGAAGAGCAACAGCGCTGCCAGCACCGCCACGAGACAGACTGAGGGAAGGACGCGGATGAGCATTTTCATGGTGCGGAGTTGGACGGCAGTGGCGGGGGGATGCTCCCGGCCAAACCCCAGCTATCGTTGACTCGCATCGTCCATGGCCGCGCCGCTGGCCTTCGCGAGCAACGTGTTCGAGACGAGCATCGGGCCCACGAGGAGGAGCGGGAGAATCAGCGGCCACGGGAACTTGGTGTCGCTGAGGCCGAAGTGGAGGATCACCGGCAAGGCGAGGGCACCGAGCCAGCAAAGCGTGTTCTGTTTCAGGAGACTGCTCTTTTCGGAGGTGGTCATGGTGTTGGTTGGATGTTGAGTTGAGGCTAGAACTGCGGTGCGCTGGCCGTAACGGGGCAGTGTTTCAGAATCGTGTGGTGAGTTGTGGCGCCCAGGAGAGGCCGTCAAATCCCAACCTCGTGATATCCACCGCGGGCGCGGCCAGTGAGAGCAGGGAAAGCAGTGACAAGATGGCCGGTGGAATTTTCATGATTTGGGGCTACAGATCGCGATGCAAAGTAAGAGAAGGGGAACCCGCTCCGGCGCTGGGAATCCAGGCTTGGTCAGGCGCGTTTGGATCATTTTGCCAGGTCGAGTCCTTCGAGGAGCCCACGTAAGAGTCCGAACTCCGGTCGTTGCAGTTTCCACTTTTGCGTGTCCGAGGCAGTTACCTTTGGCAGTGAGTCAACCGCCCGATTGGGGGGGAGAATCATCCCGGCTACCCCGCCCGTCAGCGATAACAAGCCGCCGCCGCCATGGCAGGTAGAGCACTGTTGGAGGCCGAGCGGAAAGTGCGTTTCCCCCGTGAACGGCTCCCGTTCCTTCAGGCGGCGCAGGTGAACGTTCGTCTCCTTGCCCAGCAACGTATCAGGGGACAATCTGAATGCCGCAGCGCGGAAGTTATGCAGCCTCCCGCTCTCAGAATTCACCGCCGATTGGAAATCAATCATCGCCAGTGACCTGCTGATCGGAGTGGCGACCGGGACGCCGCGGTCGGAGATGGCGAGCATTCGCTCCAGCAGCACCGCTTGCGCGTGGGCGGGGAACTTCGGAATCGGCGGAACCGGGTCCACTCGAACGGCCATGAAATTCAGAATCGCATCCCGCCGGCGTCCCTCCGCGACAGCATATTCATTGTGACTTCTGAGGTAGTCTTCCAAGGGCTTGCGCCCATCCGGAAATCGCACAAACAGGAGGAACTCACTGCGCCCGCGACGACTCATCTCATGCGTCAGTGCGATCCTGTCCAAGTTCTTATACGTCAATTGCAGCCAGTCGCTTCCCTTTTCTAACAAGTCAGTTGGCAAATCCACGTCAAATTCCGTGTTGCGCTTCTTATCGTTTCCAATCGCCGCGCCCGTATTCGTCGCTGGCAGGTGTTTGATTTCCTCTTCGGTCAAAGCAGCCACGGCGATGACTCTGGCGAGTCGCATCCGCAATGCCCGGTTCGCAGGTTCGTGATAGTCGCGCTCACTCGCCAACGAATCGAAGGCATGCCATGCCGCATCCTGCATCAGGAGGCGGACGACAGGCCGCTGCGCGCGCAGGAAGTCGGCGTCCTGGAGGGCAGCATCCAGCAAGGTTTGGAGCGAGGGATCCACTCGCAATGGCCGGAGTTCATTTTCTTCATTGGGCCGGACGGATTGATAGAGTGCTTTCCACGTGGCGTTGTCTGCGAACAACAGCGTGGAGTGAGGTATCGTTGGTTCCTGCCCTGGTGAACGTGGCGTGCAAAACCACAGAGTGGCGAGAAAGCTGATGAGGATTCGCATTGCATTCATGGCTGTCAGGAGTTGGCACGGCAATCCGCGGAGTATTCTTACCGTCTCGCGTTCTTATCCAGATTATCCGTGGGTTCGCCACTTGCCTTCGCGAGCAACTTATTCGAGACGAGCATCAGTCCGAAGATCAAGAAGGGGAGAATCAGCGGCCAGGGGAACTGGGTGTGGCGGAGGCCGAAGTGGAGGATCAACGGCAGGATGAGTGCGCCGAGCCAGCAGAGCGTGTTTTGTTTGAGCAGGCTGTTCTTTTCGGAGGTGGTCATGGTGTTTGTTGGTTTGGGGGTTGAGTTTAAGGAAGCGAGGCTACGCGCCGGATGGCCGGAAACTCAACGGCGATTTCACGGCTGTCGTCTGCGGCTGACCCGGTGGGGTGGTGTTTTGGGTGTCGGGCACGGAAATCTTCATCGCAAGTCATCGTGTAGTCCTTCGCACCCAAGTGACTCCATGGGATCCAGCCTCGGCGGAGCTGTCAGGTGGGAGCGCAAGGTCGGTTCCGTTGCCATCACTTGGGCTTTCCTGCCGATGCGCCTTCACGGATCAGCCGGATTTCGGCTTCGTATCGGAGCGCCTCGCTGCGGAGTTTGTCGGCGTGCTGGCGGAGTATACCGATTCGCTTGGCGAGGGCCTCGCTTTGCTTGGGGTCAGAACCGTCGAGAAGCGCGGCTTGCAGCGCAGCTTCCCCGGTCAAGCGCTTGACCTTCTCATACTGTTGGAGGGTGACGGATAAATCCGCCTGGACCAGTCGCGCTTCCACGCTGGCGGGGGCCTTGTCGTGGTTGGCGGCGAGCATTGGGGTGGTCGAAAGCGCCGAGAGGAGAGCGATGATTGCGAGGGCTGTTTTCATGGTTGAGCCGTGGTGGGTTGTGCTTCGGACGGGGTTACTGGGTTTGCATTGGTTTGTTGTCATGCAGGTTGGTCGAGGTGGGAAGGGGCGGCCTGACCAGATCGTTCAGGCGGGAGCTCGACGCCGGTCACTTTGCGATGGGGGCCATCAACTTCCGGTTCATCAGGAGCGCGGAGCGGTTGTTCTCAATCGCCTTCTTCCCGAACTCGCTAAACTTGGCCAGCTCCTCCGCCGTGAGGAACCCTTTGGCCCGCTCGGTCACGCGGACGTAGGTGTTCTCCAGCAGCTTGAGACTTTGGTCGCCGGTCGCTTCGGAGGCGATGTTCCGGAAGTTCAGCACGGGCATCGTCTGGTAGTCGGGCGGCAGGCCGGCGGCCGCCAGCGCTGCCTGCAATTCCTCCTGCACGGCTTGGGAAAGCTGCTGGCGCTTCTCCGTTTTCGCCTTCTTCTCACCCGTCAGGCTGCCCTCGAACTGCAGGCCGGTCAGGCTGCTGAGGAGCTGTTTCGAGTAGTCCGTGTATTGGGTCAGGCCGTCCGGGCCGAGGAGCGCCGCCACCTGGGCCTGCATGGCGGCCTCCTGGACGGAAAACAGGCGGTCGATCTCGGTGCTGTTGCGCTGGTCGTGGAGCGCCTGGGTGATCAGATCAATGCTGTCCATGACATGGTCAGCCAGGAGGTCGTGGAACTGGCCAGTCTGCTCGGGCTGCAACTGGAGGCGCTTGGCGAGCTCGGCGTAGAGGGCGGCCATGCCCGCCTTTTGCTGCTCGCGCATCACCTTCCGGGTCTCGGGATCGGCGGTGATCTTGCTCAGGGCGCTCTTGCTGCCGAGGGCGTCCTTCTCCTGCCGCAGGACGCCCACCTGGCCGCGCAGCTTGAAAACTTCCGTCGGCTGTTTGCTCACGGCGGCCAGCTCGGTGGTCACGTTGGACAGCCGGTTCGTGGCGCGGTCGCGCTCGTGTTGCAACTGCTGCACCTGCGCGGTGAGCGGCACCAGTTGCTGGTGGAGGCGCTGATTATCTGCGCGCAACGCGGTCACTTGCCGGGCTTCGTAGAGCGCGATGCCCACGGCGGCGGCGAGGGCGGTGGTGACGGCGATTTTTTGCAGGGTGGTCATGGCGATGGTTTGGATGGTGGTGGTGGCAACGGTGGCTACGGCCAGCGTGCTGGCGGCAGAAATGGTGAGGGCCAGCCCCGGTGGCGCGGCCTGGACGGCATTGGCCGAGAGGTTGACGGCCAGCCCGCTGGCACCCACGGTGACGCCGCGCTGGGCGAAGAACTCGCGCAGTTTGTCCACCGCCCGGCTCACGCGCTTCTGCGCGGTGTCGTCCGAGGTGCCGAGGGCCGTGCCGACCTCGCGCAGGGATTTGTTCTCGAAATAGCGCAGCAGGACGGCGGTGCGGTCCGTGTCCTCGAGCGCGGCCATCGCATCGTCCAGCAGCGGTTCCACCTGGGCCCAATCGGAAGCGGTCGAGTTCATGGCGTTCATCTCCCCGGCGACTTGTTCCCGGAGCTGGCGGCGCGCCTCCCGCCGGACGACGTCAATGGCCGTGCGCCGCGTGACCTGATACAGCCACGCCGGCAGGACGGTGCCGGGCTTGAGCCGACCCGCGTCGCGGGCGAGGTCGGTGAAGACGGATTGGGCCACCTCCTCCGCAAGCTGCGGGGAGCGGACCTGCCGGAGCGCGGCGGAATGGACGAGGTCCAAGTGCCGCCGGACCAGCTCCGCGAAGGCCTCCTCCGCGCCGTCCCGGGCGAAGCGCCGCAGCAAATCCATGTCGTTCACGTCGTCGTGCATTCTTTCCCACTCTATCGCCGCCGAAGGTCGGAATCCGACAGGATTGTTTGAGCGGGCGGTTCGCGAAACAGGTCCGGGCATCTTGCCTGGCCGCCATCCGGGCCGGGTCTTGTCGGATCGGGCCATGCCGTCTGCGCGGCAGGGAAGTCGAGTTGAAGTTCGAGCTGAAATGCGCCGCCCACGACCCCAGTCATTGAGAATGATGAAGCAGTGCGATCCGAACGGCTCAGTCCACGGGCTGTCCTGTCAGTGACAACACGACAAGGACCGCGGCCGCTACCCAAATAGCGGCGACCAAGCCCACCGCTGCCGTCAGCGAGCCGTTCCGACTACGGAATTGATCCGGATTTGCGCTGACGCAGGCGGACAGCACGGTAGCGGAACCTAGCATCATCGCTGCCGCTCCGAAGCGAGGGAGGAGGACACAAATGGCGACGAAACTTAGGAGGGAGAAATTTGGGTGATCGACCAGCTTCTTCAATGTGGTGTTCATACTCGTGGGTGTGGTGGCTCCCTTCTGGCGGTGCGCTCAAGGCTAACGGGAGCAGCGGTGGGAGGGTTGTCTAGCATCGGAGGTTGGACGATTGCGTTGACCGGTTGCCTCGGAATTTTCATGGCCCCGCCGCTGAGTGTGACTGCCCGCGCTTTCACGGCTGGTCTTTGAAGATGCGTTGGTAGTCCGCGACCGACAGGAAGATGAGCCGCTTGTCCGCCGGCAATGGCTCTTTCAAGTCGAAGTAAGTTTTCGGGTCCGCGTTATTGTCCGGTGCGAAGCCGGTGAGACTCATCCACTGACCGTTCTCGCCTTGCCAGCTCTTGAGGTTGATGAAGTAGGCCGCTCCCCGTGCTTTTGCGATTTCCCAATTGCCTCGCACTTCGAACATCGCGGAACCCACGGAGCCCCCGTTGACGGTCTTTACCGTGACGGTCGAGGTCTTCTCGTCGCGCTGTAGTTCCTCGAAGGTCATGACGAAATCCCTGCCGTCGCGGGTCTTACCCCGCTCCTCGCGGCGGATGAGCGGGGCTGCGCCGGGCGGTTGCGGTGGTGGATTCGCCAAGCCCGGCGCGCGCAGGACGCGCGCGAAGAGGTGATACTTCCAGCCGTCCCGATGCACGGCGGTGGCGAACTCCGGCACCGCCCCGTCCGGCAACTGCCGCATCGCCTTCGCCCGCTGCTCCATGTCCTTCGCCACGGCGCGCACTTCCGCTGCCGTGAACTCCTGCGGCAAGGTCCAGGCCAGCACGCGGTCGTTCACGCCCGCCCACGTCTTCACCTGCCAGTCGCGGTAGGTGCCCGGCTCCGGCTGTTTGCGCAAACCGGCGGAAGGCGTCACGTCCTGCGTGACTTCGAGGCCGAGGCCGGGGTTCGTGTCGCGCTGGAAGTGCAGGAGAATGTCCCGCGTGCCCGGCGGATTTTCGACGCGGAGAACTTTGAACTCGATGTGGGGCGGGACCTTCGCCTCACGCTCGCCACCGGCCCGAATCATCCGCCGCAGCCGCTCGATCTGCGCCGCGACTTCCACCCGCTTGGTCACGGGCACCGCCGCGCCGGGAACGGGCAGCCAGAGCGCGCCCGGCTCGTCCGAGGTCGCCGGGAGTTGGTGGAGTTTTTGCAGCAGCGCGGCCAGCGCGAGGCGATTGGCGAGCACTTGGTCCGCGGCCGCTCGGGGCGCGACTTGGTTGGCCTCTGAACTCAACGGTGTGAGCTGCACGTCGCCCGGCGTTGCGCCGGTGGGGCGCAGTTCGAGGAAGTAGTTCGGTGCGCCGCCGCGCGCGTTCACGGCCACCGACGTGGCGAGGGGGGCGGAGCGCGGACCTTCCTTGCCGTTGCGCACGATGGCCACGGACCACCGGCTGTTCGTCGGAGCGCTGAACGCGTGGATGAAACCCAGGTCATCGGTCACGCGCGTTGCGAGGGGGCTGCTCGCTCCGGCTTTGCTGTTCGGCGCTTCGGCAGCGGTGAAGGCGACGGTCGTCTGCGGCATCGGCTTCCCGTCGGCGTCGAGCACGAGGAGGGTCACGGTGGCCGACCAATCGGGGCGGTTCTTCCAGAACCAGTCGCGCATGGCGAAGTTGTAGGCGTCGGTCTCGGCGCGGAAGGCGTCGCTCAGGAAGGAGCCGGCGACCCACTGGATGCGGAAGCCCGTCTCGTCGTCCTTGTCCTCGGGTGAGGTGGGAATCAAGTCCCCGTAGGCGAGGATGCGAAAGACGCCGGCTTGAATGTCCTCGGTGGCGCTGGCGATGCCTTGCCGCTGCGCCGCCGCGATGGCTGCGGGGCTGTTGTCCTCCGTGGCCTCGGAACTTTTGATGGGCGAGACGCCGTGGGCAATCTTGCGCGGCGCGGTGGAGACGGACTTCGCAGGCAGCACTTTCTCCAGCGCCTCGTGCGCGGCGAGGCCGAGTTCCACGACCTGGTGGCGGAAGGTGAGGTTCAGCGCGGCGGGCAACGGCTCGCAGCGCACGCGCAAGGCGGCTTCCTTCGGCACGGTGCCGCGCGCGGTGGCGCTGCCGTGCGTGCGGAAGAGCGGGATGGGTCGTTGCTCGCCGGGTTGCAGCACGGTTTGCGGCGGCACGGCGAGCTGCCACCAATCAAGCTGGTCGCCGGGCGTGAGCGTGTGGGTGAAGTTTGTGCCGTGGTCAGCAAGGTGAGGCAGTTCCTGACCGCCATTTACCGTCGCGCTCACGCTCCAGAACCAGAGCTGGTTCGTGGGGTTCAGGGCGTTGGAGTCGCCGTCCCGGCGCAGCGTCCAGTAGAGCGTGTCGTGGTAACCGCCGTTCGTGCCGGTGGCGACATACGCGGTGAGCGACGGCACGGCCCGCCACGAATCGTCAGCGTCGCGGATCAAGAACTCGAAGCTCGCGAGCTGCAGCGCGGGAAGGTGGAGGCGGAAGCCGTTCTGCGCTTGCATCACTCGCCCGGGTGGGTTCGCCGCAATGTGACCGGGGTAGTTTGATTCCAGAATCATCTGCCCGTATTTCACCGACGCAGTCCGAGCATCGCCTTGCCGGGAGTTCATCGCCTGCCGCTTGTATCCCAGCAATGCGGCGACACCGAGCAAGAGCAAGAGCAACGACACGGCCACCAGCACGGCCACCACCTTGCCAGCGGTCCCGCCTTTGCGCAGGAGCACGACGAGCAGCACGATGCCGCCGATGACGACGATGAGGCACAGTCCAATGACTCCAATGCCAATGATCGTCGACGACGAATCAACCATCTTCACGGGCGCGGGAGTGGTGATCGAGCTGGGGGCGGCAGGGCGCGGCTGGGAGGGCGGATCGGCTACGAGATGCACCGCGAGTGGCAATGGCGCGCCCGTGTCGGGCTGAAATGCGCCGATGACACACAGCCCTTCCGCATCGGGCCGCGCCGTGCCGGGATGGAAGACCAGCTTGCCGACCATCGGCCCCGGCGGGCCATCGAGGCGGTAGTTCATGTGAATGCCGTGCCGAGGCTTGATGACATGAAGGGCTCCGCTCCCGAACTTTGGCCACTCCAGCGTGACATTGAACAGCCCGTCGAGATACCGGCCCGACGGCGTCCACCGGTTGGTGCCGGTGCCGAAGGTGATGAGCAGGCCGGAGCCGTCGTAGCGCGCCTGGTGGACGACCGCCTTGTCCGGGGAAATTTCCGCGCGCTCGATGGCCGGGTTGCCCGCCGTGGCGGGAGTCGTGCCCACGGTGACCGGGGCAACCACCTGCACGGTGACGGGCTTGCCTTGAAACTTGCACAGCTCGATCTCCGCGCCGCGCACAGTTTTCGCGCTCAGGTTCTTGTAGCGCCACAGTTCCGCCGAGAGGTCACGGAGATTGCCGGTCAGTTCCTCGCGGGCTGTCACGCCGCCGATCCGGGAGACCAGCAGCACGCGATTCGGGCCGGCCGCAGTCAGTGCGAGGCTGATGTTGGCCTGCTGAAACTTGGTCTTCTGGTTGCCCTGGAGCGCTCCGGTCGAGCTGCTTCGCTCCCGACGGAGCACCACGAGGCCGGGTTGCGAGGTCAGCAATTCCCAATTCATCGTGACGCCGCCGGATTCGTTGTAGGTGGACATCACTGAGGAAATGGCCACCCAGTTCGGGTCGGCGGCGGTGATGGGCGGCGCGACTTGCAGCGTGGCGTGAAACTCCTGGCCGTTGGTCTGGCGCACATCGAACAGCGTGCCCGCGACGGTGCGGCCCGTCACTGCGGGCAGCGAGCCGATGGGTTGCAGGTTTTCAAGAGCCTCCTTGGCCAGCGCCGCGTCCGGCAGCACGAAACCGAGTCGCCACGTCTGCCGGCCCGGCGAGAGGATGCGAAACGGGTGATTGCCCGCGTAGGGCGTGGGCTTGATGAACGTGCCGGCGAAGGGCGGGGAGAACGTCTCGACCAGCGCCGCCTCCGTCGCGGCGGGCAGTTGCGGGCCGTCCAGCACGGCGCGCAACTCCGCATTGCCACGCCCGACCTTGGTGGTCACGTCCACGATGACGACGTTGTTGCTCACGCCGACGGGCGCGAGGTCGAAGTGCGTGACGCCGGAGGGGGAGCTGGCTTCGCGGTAGAATTTCACGGCGAGGATGCCGAGGAGCAGCACAGGCACCAGCGGCATCAGCAGGCCGGTGTATTTGAACGGCGAGTGAGCCGACGGCGGGGAAGCGGTGTCGGTCCGGTGCTGGCGGCGATGGGCCGTTTCCACGATGGACGCCACGCCAATGAGTCCGAAGAAACCTGAGAAGCCGAAGAACCCCTGACACCAGCGCAAGCCATCGATTTCCGACAAGCCGACAAACCCCAGGAAACCGAGGAAGCCGAGCGCGGAGAGATCGGCGAGTTTGAAGGCGAGCGGTGAGGTGAACGTGATGCCGAACAAGGCCCCGACCAGATGGCCCCAGACAGCCCTCGGCGCTTGCGAGCTGGCGGCCGGGGTTGGGAGTTGGCCGACGTTGGTTGTGCCGGGCGCGGCGGGCGGGGCTGCGCGACGGAACCAGTGCCAAAGGCCCAGTCCGCCCAGCACAGAGAGGATGGCCAGTTCGGGCGCACCGGGAATAAATCCCCCGCCGCCACCGAGACTGAGGAGGAGGAGCAATCCAGTGGCGAAGAGCACCGGCACGATCAGCCACGCGAGCTTCGGGGAAGCTGCGCCGCTCGGTTCGCGCGGCGGCGTCGGCGGGGTCGCGGACGAACGACCGTTCCCGGCCAGCCAGGGCAGCAGCCACGGGAGGCCGAAGCCGGCCAGCGCGAGCAGGACCGGCAGCGCCACGATCAGCCACATCGCGGGGGACACGTCCGAGCGGGAATGCAGCAGCCGCGCGATGACTGCTCCCATGAGCAGCAACGGAAGCAGCGGTGCACCCAGCACCAGCGACCACGCCAGCGGGGAACTCTTCGGCACGTTGAGCTGATCCGTCGGCGTCGAGGCGGGCACGCGGCCCGTGGCGGCGGTGGCGGCCATGCGGATGGCCGCGAACCACTCGGCGACACGCGCGTTCGCAGTGCCGGGAAGTCCGAACCAGCCTTCCATCGGGAAGAGGAGCACTTGTTTGCGTTGGCCACCTTCCTCGTAGGTGACACTAAGGAGGTCAATGCCCGCCGGTGCCATCGCGCGCGGATGCCTGCCGATGCTCAAGTCGCTAATGGCGGCAAGCGGAATGACGGTGTTCACCCCGTCGCGCGAGTGCGTGAGCTGGCGGTCGTCGAGGATGAGCTGCCCGCGCGTGCGGTAGGCGAAGAACTGGCCCTCGGAGGTGGCAAGCTGCGCGGGCGTGGTAAGGGTGCTGGTGCCGACTTTGAGGAAGCGCGGTGGTTGCGAGGCGCTCGGTGCCTCCGGGCGACTGTTGCGAGGGGTGGCGACGAACGTCTCCACCTGCGTCCGCAAGTCCGACGCGGTTTGGAAGCGCAGCTCGGGTGTTTGCTCCAGCGCGCGGAGGACGATCTCGTCGAGGCGCACGTCGATTTGCACTTTGCGCGAGGGCGGCTGGAGTTTGTCGGCGGGGAGTTCGCCGGTGAGCAGTTCGTAGAGGACGACGCCAAGGCTGTAGATGTCGGCGCGGTGGTCGGTGCGTTGGTGGTCGCGCTGTTCCGGGGCCATGTAGCGCGGTGTGCCGGCGGCGGAGGCGGCGGAGATGCCGCTGATGGTGGAGGAGGTTATTCCCGCAGATTCAAGACGACCGCCGATTTCTTCTTCTCCCATCTGCGGCCGCTTTGAATCTGCGGGACCATCTCCCAGCATCTTGGCGATGCCGAAGTCGGCAATCTTCACGCGTCCGTCTTTGTCGAGCAGGAGGTTCTCGGGCTTGATGTCGCGCTGCACGATGCCGTGC
>BJHT01000013.1 GCA_014193395.1 Verrucomicrobiota bacterium | reverse complement strand
AAGCTGGCCCCGCGCGGCAGCCTCGCGGATCGCTGCGCCGAGCTGCGTGCCGGAAAGCTGGATGCCGCCTGGGCGCGGCGCATCGCCGGATTGCTCGCGGGCGTTGCACGCGGCGTGCAGCACGCCAACGAACGCGGCGTCATCCACCGCGATCTCAAGCCCTCGAACATCCTCCTCGGCGAACAGGATCATCCGTATGTGGCGGACTTCGGCCTCGCCCGGTCGCTCACCTCGGATGCACGAATGACCCTGTCGGGCGCGCTGCTCGGGACGCCGCATTACCTCGCGCCCGAACGCCTCGACAGCCGCGCCGGCAATCAAACCGTGGCAGGCGATCTCTACAGCCTCGGCGCGATTCTTTACGAACTGCTGGCCGGCGAACCACCGTACACCGGGACCGACACGTGGCAGATCATCGCCCGCGCGCGCATCGGCGATCCCCTGCCGCCGTTGAGCCGCTTTCGGCAAAATGATCCGGCGGTTTATCAGCACCCCGCGGCCGCCCTGCTCGACCTGCAAACCATCTGCCTCAAGTGCCTCGATAAAGAACCCGCGCGCCGCTACGCCAGCGCCGCGGAACTCGCCGACGAACTCGAACGCGTCGCCGCCGGCCAACGCATCCTCGCGCGCCCGGTCACACGCCTCGAGCGCGCCGCCCGCTGGCTGCAACGCGAGCCGCTGCTCGCCTCGCTCGTCTCCGCCCTGCTGCTCGTGCTCGGCATCGCGCTCGTTGCCGCGGTTTCCTACGGCCGCGCCATGGCCGCCCGCGCCCGCGCCGAACAGCAGCTCCTCGAACGTTCCGCCGCGGAAACCCACGCCCTGCAAGTGCGCGTGAACCAATCCCTGCTCGCCGACGCCGAGCGCGACCTCGGCCTCCAACGTCCCGCCCACGCCGCCGCTTCCGTCGCCGCCGTCCTCCGCTCGGAACCGCAGCACCCGACCGCCGCCTCGTGGGCAAAATATTTCGCCACCCAAGTCGCGCCCATCCTCGTGCCCGCCAGTGCCGCCGTGGAACCGCTCGGCGCGCCGCGCTTGCTCGCCGCGCTGTCCGCCGATGTGTTCCTCGTGCAGGAAGGCCCGCGCGCCATCCGCCGCTGGTCCGCGCAAGGTGGCGGTCCCGAGGATTCGCCCGGATTCACCGCGCCCTCCGACATGGTCGCCGTCGATGCCGACCCCGCCGGCCGCCGCGTGGTCGCCTCGTGCGCGGATGGTTCGGCGTGGCTTTGGGAACCGGACACCGCCGCCGCGCCGCGCCCGTTCGCCCAGTTCAAAACCGCCGCCACGCTCATCCGCCTCAGCGCCGATGCGTCCGCGGTCCTGCTCGTCGGCGACGGGGGTTTTGTCCGGCGCTACGACCTGCCCGGCGGCGCGAAATCGTGGGCCAAACAATGGCACGCCGGCACGGTCACCGCCGTCGCGTGGGATCCCCACCAGAAGCTCGCGCTCTCCGCGGGCGAGGATGGCCGCGTGATGGTCTGGAATGCCGACACCGGCGAGGCCATCGGCCCCGATTTGAAATACGGCGGCGTGCATTCGCTCGCCTTCAACCACGACGGCACGCTCTTCGGTCACGCCGGCCGCGACCACGCCTTCCGCCTCCGCAGTTCCAATCCCGAACGCGGTTTTCCCCTCGACTTCGCCAACCTCAAGATCGACCGCCCCATCAGCCAGGTCGCCATCCTCGCCACCAACACCTGCCTGATCGTCGCGAACGAAGTTTTCTGGTTCGCCACCTTCCGCCGCCAGCCCGGCGACTCGCGTTGGCTGCGGCAGAAAATTTGGGAACGGGAACCCGCCGGCACCCTCCGCTGGTCCCCCGCGGGCACGCTCCTCAGCGTCCCGAAAGCCGACGGCGGCGTCGTGCTCTACGACCCGAAAACGTGCGAAGCCGTGTCGTCAGCCATCCGCACCGACGCGCCGATTCTCGAAGCCCTGCCCGGCCCGGACGGTGCCGCGCTGCTCGTCCGCCGCGCCGATGGCAAACTCCAGTTCCTCCCCGCCAATCCCGACGACCTCGCCAGCCACAGCCTGCCCGTCGGCGAACCCACCACCGCGGAATTCGTCCTGCAGGGTCACGGCCTCCTCACCCGCAATGGCGGCCGCGCGGACCTCTGGCCATTGCCCGCCGCCACCCATCCCGCGCCGCCCCGCGCCGCCTCCATCCGGCTCGGCATCGACCTCGTCAACCTCGTCCTCAGCCCCGCAGGCAACACGCTCGCAGTGCAACTCACCAACACCCTCCAGTTTCTCAGCCTCACCGAAAATCCCCCCGGCTCCCGCACGCTCGCCGTCACCCCGCTCGGCCCAGCCCTGCCGCTCACCAACGCCCCGCGCCAACTGCTTTTCACGCCCGACGGCAAGAAGCTGCTCCTCGACCACGGCACCCTCGCCACCGTCGTCATCGAAACTGCCACCGGCCAAACCCTCGCCACCTGGACGCCGCCGCCCGCGCCCGCGCCCGCGCCGTGGCTGCTGCCCGACAACGAATCCGTCTTGCTCGTGGGCACCGACGGAGTCCTCCACCGCCTCGGCCTCGCCACCGGCACGCAGCTCGCCCACGCACCCATCGTCGGCACCGCCGTCGGCGACGCCGCCCTCGATCCCGCCGGGGAATTCCTCGCCCTCGCCGACTTCGCGGGCCGCGTGCAGGTCCACTCCGCCCGCACCTGCGAACCCCTCGCCCCCGTGCTCGACAGCCGCGCCCGCCTCGTCGTGCTCCGCTTCTCCGCGGATGGCCGGCGGCTGCTCACGGCCGGCACCGACGGCATCGCCACGCTCTGGGACTGGCGTGCCGGGCGCGTGATAGGCCAACCCCTCGCAGCTGCGGGCAACCAACGCACCGTCGATGCCGCCCTCTGGCCCGGCCGCGACTGGCTCGTCCATTCCACGCGCAACAAACGCTTCCGCCTCTGGAACCTCGCCGACCAAACCCGGCCCGTGCCCGACTTCTACTCCACTCACGCCGCCCCGCCCGCGCTCATCACCCCCAACGGGGAATGGCTCGTCCTGCTCACCCAAGGCCGCGCGCGACTGCTAGCATTTGCCGGCCACGACCTGCCGACGCCGCTGTGGTATCCCGATTTCCTCGAAGACTACCACGGCAGCCGCCGCCAATCTGACGGCACCTTCACCGACCAATCCCCGCTCCCCGCCGCCGCCCTCCGCGCCAAATACCCGCTCACCACCGCCCCGCCGCCACTCCTCCCCGCAACCCTGCGCTGAACCGCCCCCCGGTAGTGCCTCGACCCGGGTACCGCAGGCGTCCCGCCTGCGAGTTCGGGCGGCGTCTCGCCGCCCGTACCGACTCGGGGCGGGACGCCCCGCCCGCGCTCCCGTTGGAAACCGTCCGTTGGCCGGCGGATTTCCGGGCGAACCCTGTCCCGCCCTCCTCCCCGTCCCCCGACCGCTCCCACCCCCGGTAGGGCGCGGTGTCCTCACCGCGCCGCTCCGTTGCGCAACCCGCCCCGAGCACTGCTTTCTTCCCGCCCCTCTTTGCGCCTTCTTGCGTTTTTCGCGCCCGCCCCACCCCGATCCGCCCCCGGAAAAACACCCTCAAAAAAATTTCAGAAAAAACGCACTTCCGTTGTCACCTTCCGTTTTTTTCTTCGTATCACGGGGTAAAGACATGCTTTGCCGCCGCCCAACCGCCGCCCGCCGCCCCGCCTCCGCGGTGCCCCGCCCTTGTTCCGCCGCACCTCGGATTCCCTCCGTCACCCACCCGCTCCCTTCCGGCGCGCCCCGCACCCTTTCCTCCGTCCGCCCGAACCCTTCCGCCGCACCCCTGACCGGCTCCGGCGCACGCCGGACCTCTCCCGGCGCACATCTGAACCCTTCCGGCGCACGCCGGAACCTTCCAGATGTGCCCCCGAACCCGCCCGGCGCACTCCATTCCCCTCCCCCAGACGCTAGACCCCAGACCCAGACCCCCTTTTCCGTCGTCCGTAAACAACTAAACATCAACCAGTTAAAACCTATGGCCAAGTCCGACTTCCTCCCCAAAGACAAACCCGGCTACGTCCAGTGGCACAACACCTACCTGACCGGCATCAACGAACTCGGTGCCGGCCTTGGCGCCACCGAGGATGAAATCGCCGCCGTCGCCACCCGCAACACCGCCCTCCGCGCCAAACGCGCCAACACCGAGGCGAAGGCCGCGCAAGCCAAAGAGGCCACCGCCGACGAAGACGCCTTCATCAAAACCGCGCAAGCCGCCGACCGCGCTCTGGCCAAAAAACTCCGCCTCTCCACCAGCTACACCGAAGCCAAAGGCAAACGCCTCGGCATCATCGGCGCGGAAGACACCACCGCCCTGACCGAACCCGCCCTCACCGGCGACGCCAAGACCAACGGCCGCATCGAGCTGAACTTCCCCAAAGGCAAATCCAAAGGCGTCAACATCTACAGCAAGCGCGGCACCGAGACCGCCCTCACCTTCCTCGCCCGCGACACCGAAGCCCCCTACGTGGACACCCGCCCGCTGCTCGTGGCCGGCCAGCCCGAGCAACGCACCTACCGCGCCATCTACGTCGGCCCCGGCGACGAAGAAGTAGGCGACCCCGGCAACGAACTCACCCTCACCGCCCGGCCGTGACACCAACCCACACATACCCCCAACCAGCATAAGTTATGAACACAACTCAAACAGCCGCCTTGCTAGTCTTGTTCGCCACGCTCCCACCACCGCTTTGGGCCGGGTTCGACGCCCGATTCGTTGGCGTTGACCTACCGGGAGCGGTTGAAGCGGGACAACGATTCACCGTGGCCGTTACGTTTGAGAATCGTGGAGCTTCGGCATGGCGAGAGAACGGAGGAATTGGCTCTATTCGGCTTGGTGCCCGCAACCCAGACAACAACACGATTTGGCGCGGCGACAATCGCGTCAAACTGGCGCCAAACGAAGTCATTCCGCCGCAAGTTCGAATGACCAAGACCTTCAGTTTTGAAGTGATAGCTCCGCCAACCCCGGGAACCTACGGCTTTCAATGGCAGATGCTGCAGGAAGGCGGAATTGGATTCTTTGGTGACCGTCCCCCGGTGCGATATATCCGGGTCACTCCCTCCACCACCGATTATTCCATAATAACAGTGGGGAACAGGCCGATTTCGATCGCGCAGATTACGAACCAAGGTCGCCGACTTCTAACCGGCACCGGTCTATACTTGATTTGCTCCAAAACCGGTTCCGACGACCCTGATACGAATTACTCATCGCACCAATCCGCGGATGGCATCCGAATGCGGAACGGTCGAGGAGAGAATGGACCGACGTTTAGTTTCGTGTTCGATCGAACAATCCCGGGGCGACTGCTGGTGCGTGCGGAGATCGGACCATCCGACCGTGTTTACAGGGAGTTAAATCTCGCCATGGACTTTGATTCGCTCGTGATGGCTTCCTACGAATTTAGCCCAGTTCAGGGGAATTCTCACGAAGAAGGCTGCGCCAATGATTATCGCTGGATTAACCGACTCGCCGGTTCCTTTTCCAGTATCCGCAGTCCATGTCCGTTGGCGCCGGATGGTGTGCTGATCGGCCATGTAGGCATCGCGCGGCAAAACCGCCCAGGGTGGTTGAAAGTATCAGGAGCAGGAATAGCTGCTACAGTGACTCCCGATTACAGCCGCACTGCACACTTACACTCCGCCGGATTCACCAACCATCCCTATACGCATAATATTGGCATCGGTTTTGGCACGCTTTCAAAAGGGGAGACTGCCCGAATCGAATTCACGCTGACATTGTCCAGATGATGCTCAAAACAGAAACCAAGAACAACTCCCGTTGTTAGAATCCAGACAAGAACAGGCAGTTCTATTCTGTCAAAAACCCAACCCAACAATGACAAAGTTCCCCTCGCTCCTCCTCGCCCTCGCGTGCCTTACGACCGCATCGGTTCACGCCCAACTGCTCGACCGCAACCTCATCGTCAATGGCGATGCTGAATCGGGACCGGGAACCAGCACCACCACGATTGTCCCGATTCCCGGTTGGACCGTGGTGGGAACCAACTTGCCGTTGGCCCGCCGCTACGGGTCGATCGGCACTGTTTACACCTCTGCGACGCCCGGCCCCATCAATCGGGGGAATAACTTCTTCCTCGGCGGGAGCTTTGCTGCCGCCACTATGTTCCAAATCGTCGATGTCAGTTCCGTGGGGCCGGAGATTGATGCGGGTCTGATTCAGTTCAACCTCTCGGGCTGGGTGGGAGGAGTGCCGGCCGAGGGCGACAGCGGAAAACTGGTTGCGGAGTTTCGCAATGACATGGCTGCCATTCTGGGCACCTCCACCTTGCCACCAGCCCTGAAATATGAGCGAAGCGGACTCCACACCATGCTCTTCCGCGAGCGCATTGCGCCGGTTCCTCCGGGCACACGATCGGTGGTTGTGACGGCGCAGTTTGATTGGGACGGCTCCTTCAACTATGCCGCCTTGGACAATCTGTCCCTGGTTCTTTCGCAGCCCATAACCGGCGGTCCGCCCCGCATCCGGGTGCAACCCCAGGCGCAATACGCCCCGCTCGGCTACGATGTCACGTTCAACGTCACACTCGAGGGCGCCGCCCCGTTCAGTTATCAGTGGTTGCGTAATGGGCAACTGATGCTGGGGGAAACGGGACCGCAATTCAGAATCTTGCAGGTTCAACCAACCCATGCGGCGGATTACTCGGTCGTCATTGCCAATGAAAGCGGCACCGTTACCAGCCAGCCCGCGACACTGCGAGTGACTACGTTCACCCCGTTCGGTCAGCTCGCTTGGTATCGGGCCGAGGGCAATGCCAATGACAGCGCGGGAAACAATCATGCGACCTTGCGCAATGGCGCGACGATTGTTCCCAACGGCCTGTCCGGGCAGGCCTTCTCATTCACTGGTGGTAATCAGGCCGTCGCCACCGCCGGGCCGGTGCTGACCAACGCCTACGGGCAATTAACCTTGGAGGCCTGGGTCTATCCCACCCAGCACGGTCACGACCTCGGCCAGCCTTACGGGCGGACGGTGGTGGCGCGAACGGACGTGGATGGGTTCGCTCTGCGGGTTTATGACGGCCAACTCCAACCTGATCTCCGGCTGACGAGCGGCAACGCCTTGTTCCAAGTCGGACCCGTGCTGCCGCTCAATACCTGGACCCATCTTGCTGTCACCTACGATGGTTCCTCCATCGCCTCGTATATCAATGGCGCGTTGGTGGATTCCCGTCCTTTTACCGGGACCATTCGCAATACCGCGAATACCGGCACCGTGCTGGCGATTGGCAACGATCCGAATGTGGGGACGTTTACGAGCAACGACATCAAATGGCTCGGTCTCATCGACGAGGTGGGCATTCATGCTCGCGCAATGTCGGCAACCGAACTGGCTGCGATCTTTGCGGCAAGAGAGTTGCCCCGCATCTTCACCAAGACCACCGTGGCGGCGCACTATACGTGGAGTAACTTCGCGGGACCAGTGGGAGGAGGTGGCCGCCACGATGGTGTTGGATCGGAAGCTCGTTTCACACCAAACGGCTGCGTCTATGGCTTAGATGGGAAAGTGTATGTTGTTGATTGGGGCCAAAGTCGAATTATCTCTATCGCCGCTGACGGGACTGCCGAAACGGTATCTGGAAATGGGGTTGGATGGTTAGATGGCCCGGTCGAAACTGCCAGTTTCGATCACCCCCTTGGCATCGCAAAGGATAGTTTTGGAAACTTCTTTGTGACGGACACCTATAATCACGTGATCCGCAAAATATCCGCAGGCGGCATGGTGACAACAATCGCGGGGAATCCAACCGTGCGTGGCGCAGCCGATGGCGTCGGCACCAATGCCCTTTTCTACGAACCCAAGGGTATTGCGGTTGCCAAGAACGGCGATCTGATTGTCTCCGAATATCGGAACCATGCAATTCGGAGGGTTACCCAAAGCGGAGTCGTAACAACCATTGCTGGCCAATTGGGGGTTTCGGGGTATCAGAACGGAACGGGAACCAACGCCCTTTTCTCTTATCCAGGCTACCTCGCGCTGGATGCAAACGACAATATTTATTTCCCGGAAGACAACATGGTCGTGCGCAAGGTCACACCATCCGGAGATGCCAGCCTTTATGCCGGGGTGCCAGTCTTAAACGGTGTGGCCTCATTCAAAGACGGTCCGGCTGCCACAGCCCGCTTTGACCGGTCAGCGGCGGTGGTTGTTGACCCCATTGGGAATGTCTATGTTTCCGACACTGTAAACAATCGCGTGCGGCTTATCAGCACCGCCGGCATTGTTTCTACCATTGCGGGTGGGCCAGGTGCGGGTGACTGGCTTGACGGCTTGGGCACCAACTCTCGGTTCAATCTTCCGAGTGGAATCACGATCGATCCCTCTGGAAACCTGTATGTATCTGACAACGGAAACACCTGTTTGCGCAAGATTACACCAACCGGACAAGTCACGACTCTGGCCGGTGCGGCGGCACCACACGGCTTGGTCAATGGCACCGGTCCCGCAGTCAGGTTCTACACCCCCAAAGACCTCCTCTTCGACGGTGTGGGCAACCTGCTGGTTTCCGATAGCGACAACAATGCCATACGGATGATTACTCCGGCCGGTGTGGTATCGACCTATCTCGGTGGCACTCGGGGAACAAATGATGGCGTCGGCACGGCGGCGCGCCTCTACGACCCAGCAGGCATGGTCCTCGATCCGGCCGGCAATTTGTATATCTGCGACTCGCGCAACCACACAATCCGGCGGGCCAGTCCGGGCGGGATCGTGACGACCGTGGCAGGCAGCCCCGGTCTGGCCGGCACCCAGGACGGAACCGGCAACGCCGCGCGGTTCAACTATCCCGACAGCATCGCCCGGGACCAATTCGGCAACCTCTATGTCACTGACAGCGCGAATCACACGATTCGGAAGATCACCCCGGCCGGAGATGTTTCAACGCTCGCAGGAGCACCCGGAACGCCGGGTTCAATCGATGGTCTTGGCGGTGCAGCCCGATTTAACACACCTTTGGGAATTGTCTGCGATGGGGCCTCCTTTCTGTATGTCGCCGACCATGGCAGCATTGCCATTCGGCGGGTGTCGCTGGCGGGCGATGTCACCACGCTCGCCGGGCGGCTTGGGGTGGCCTCCAGCGGAACGGCCCAAGATGGGATTGGCACCAATGCCTTCTTTGAGGGCCCCACCCGCATCATCTTCGACCGGGACGGCTCGTTGCTGGTGTCGCAGGATTTCAATCGCATCCGGCACATCACCCTGGATGGCGTGGTGACCAGTTTCAATCCCGATACCTCGACCGGTTCATTGGATGGCTATGGCAACGACGTTGGCTTCAATAACATCGAAGGCATGGCGCTGGATGGCAGCGGCCGCCTGTTCATTGCGGATGCGGGCTTGCACCGCATCCGCGTGGGCACTGATCCAACCATCATTTACTCACCGCAGCCTGTGACGGTGTTGGAGGGGGCGCCCGCAACGTTCCAAGTCATCGCCCGCGGAACGGAACCGTTCCAGTTTCAGTGGCTGGTAGATGGGATACCGATCGGGGGTGCGACCAATCAGACCTACACGATTACAGCCGCCCTAACGAATCACAATGGCAACTACAGTGTGATCGTGAGCAACGCCCGGGGCGTGGCGCACAGCGCGGATGCACGGCTGCGGGTCGGGGTGCCGATCGTGCTCGCCGAACCGCAGGACCGAACCACCTATGAAGGGCTGGCAGCGAGCTTTAGCATCGTGGTTACGGGGCCGGGATCCTATTCCTATCAGTGGCTGTTCAAGGGTGCGCCGATTTCCGGCGCGAATGCCAGTTCCTACTCGATTCCCGCCGTGCGTCTGACCGACGCCGGAATCTACCAGGTTCAGGTGTCGAATCCCTATGGCACAACCTTCAGCGCGGTCGTGACGCTCACGGTGTTGCGCCTGGGCGCGCCGAACATTTTGAACCAGCCAGCCGACCAGGTGGTTTCTGTGGGTGCGGCGGCGCAGTTCTCCGTGGGTGCGGTCGGCGTGGCCCCGTTGCAATATCAGTGGCTGGAAAATGGTGTTCCGGTCCCGCGCGCGACCAATTCCACCTATACAACGCCGGTTCTGGGCACGAACGGCAGTTCCGTCTATTCGGTGACGGTGAGCAACCAACTCGGCGCGGTGACGAGCACCAATGCTCTGCTGACGGTGTGGACCGTGCCCGTGGTCGCGCGGGAGTTGCAGTCGCAGCGGGTGCCGGTCGGCGCACGGGTGACCTTCACGGTGGTCGCTGGAGGAGCGAACCTCAGTTACACATGGGTGCATGACAGTTCATTCATTCCCGCTGCCACCGGTCCCAGCCTGACCATCACCAATGCACAACTGGGTGATGCCGGGACATATCTGGTGGCCATCGCCAATCCAACCGGTCTGGGGGTAATTTCGAGCGCCACCCTGACGGTCGATCAGGGCGCAACCGTCGTCACGCACCCGCAAAGCCAGACGCGCCTGTTGGGGACGCCGGCAACCTTCGGTGTTGGTGCGCTCGGCGAACCGGCGCTGCAATACCAGTGGTTGTTCAAAGGTGCGGACCTGCCCGGAGAAACCAACGCGACACTATCATTGCCGGCGTCCGGAGCGGGTAGCGGGGGTGACTACGCCGTGCGAGTTCAGAATGCGTTCGGCAGCACGGTAAGCTCGAATGCCACGCTGACGGTGGTGGGTCCCGCGCTCGGGCTGTCTTTCAGCGGCCCGGACGCGGTGGTGACCCTGCTGCCGCCCGTGCCGGGACTGATCTTGGAATCCACCGACGGCTTCGGAGCCGCGCCGGTGTGGACCACGGTGACGAACATCAACTCCCCGCCACCGACGAATGTATTGGTACCGTGGGATCGCACGACGGGATCGCGTTTCTTCCGGTTGCGGACGCCATAAGGGCGCAGCGTCTCTCAGAGTGCGTTTACCAAGACGATTTTTTCATGGGCACCCTCGACAGGGCAGCGGTGGTTCGGCACCCTCCGGCATCCTTGTATGAACAATTTCGCTGCTCCAAACCGCGTTCAAAGCGCGTTCACCCTCATCGAACTGCTCGTGGTCATCGCGATCATCGGCATTCTGGCGAGCATGTTGCTGCCGGCGCTGGGTGCGGCCAAGGAGAAGGCCAAGGCGATCTCGTGCCTGAGCAACACGCGGCAACTGGGCTTGTCGTTCAAGCTCTACACGGATGACGCGAACGGCGTGTTCGTGCAGCTCGCGGCGGTCGGGGCGGCACCGGCCGGGGCGATTGTACCCAACGCCGCAGCGACGAGCTGGCCGGACATTCTGCGCATCTACATGCAGGATCCCAAGGGCTACAACTGCCCGAGCCAGCGCAAGCCGGTGGTGGTCGGCCTCAGCAACACGTTCGGCCTCGGCGTGAACTACCCGAACATCTCAGTGTATCTGAACCAGCCCATCGTCCAGGAGGCCGAGGTGGCCAAACCTTCCGCCACCGTGTGTCTGGCCGACGTGGCGTGGATCGGCAACCCGGCGCAGACCAATCCCGACCTCTGGACCGCCACCAACCAGACCAGCGCCAATCCGTGGGACGCCCTCTGTTTCCGCACCACGAACAACGCCTTTTTCACCACCCTGCCCTCGCGCACGATCGGCCGCCACGCCAGCCGCTGCAACACCGCCTACGTGGACGGCCATTCGGAGGCGGTGAAAAACTCGACCATCGGTCTCGACAAGCCGCTCGGTGATCCGCTGGCGTTGTGGGACATTTACTGACCGGGAACTCCGTGGCGGGCGGGCCACCGTTTTCCAGAGCTGGTGTGAAACGCAGCCCCCGGGGTGACGAGACGGAGACAACTCACACGAAAAGCGCGGGAATCCGCCTGGCGACGTCTCCCCTCCGCTTTACCTCGCGCCGTCTGCCACCAGCGGCGCGCGCCCTTGACCTTGTAGGAGTCGAGGTCACGAGACTCTAACTTCCTTCTGCGAACGGCTCGTTCCAAACTACCGCAACCCGAGTCGTGAAATCGCGTTCCGGTTCCATGCGCCCAGATCAAATCATGCCCGCGAGACTCAGGGCGAGTTGCACATGGAAAAGGTTAGAGTCTCGTAACCTCGACTCCTACAAGGGAGGGTCGGCCCGCAGGAAATCTCGTCGCACAGACTTTTTCTCGCCCCACAAAAAACGACAGGCAGACTGGGGAACGACGGTTTGGGCGGGCCGCCCAAACCGGCACGCGGGCCGCGTGCGCTCCCCGGAGGGAATGCTCCTGCGACCGGGACGGCCGCACTCCGGGCGGGGCGGCGGAGTGCGCCCGTCTTCGGGCGCAGCGGGGTTGAGCGCAGCGAGTCGCGGGCGAAATACTGCGGCCCTCGTGCGTGCGAACGTTACTGCGGCCGGGGACGGCCGCACTCCGGGCGGGGTAGCGGAGTGCGCCCGTCCGCGGGCGCAGGGGGGTTGAGCGCAGCGAGTCGCGGGCGAGATACTGCGGCCCTCGTGCGTGCGGACGTTGCTGCGGCCGGGACGGCCGCACTCCGGCGGTGAAGCCCGCTTGCGCCGCCGCAGTCGAGGAGTGCTGTCATGAAATTTCCACTGTTTCTCGCGGTGTTTCTCGGTGCGTGCGCTCTCACGGCCCAGGAGCAGATCGACAAGGCGGACGCGCGCGGCAAGGCGGCGGCGGCGCTCACAAAGCTCGCGCTGCGGGTGCGGGTAACGCGGGCCGCACCGGAGCCGGCGGTCGTGCGGGTCGGGTGGCGGCGCGGGGGCGAGGGGCTGGGCGGCACGGTGACACGCGGTGGTTTCATGGGCGCGTCGCAGCAGTTGGATATTCCGTTTGGCGAATGGTCGGTGTGGACACCGCTGGCCGGGATCATCGGCGGGACGCGTGGGTGGGAGTTTCCCACGGTCGTGGTCGAGGCCGCGCCGGCGACGGGTGGCACGAAGGGCAAGCCCGCGCGGGCCGCGGGGGCGTTGACGAATGTGGTCGTCGAGTTCGAGTTCGCCGACGGTGGGAAGACGTTTCATCGCTTCGCCGAGGCAGCGCCGCGCGGGTCGTCGGTGGGCTTCGCGTTTCCCGGCAGCGCGCTGATGGCGGGCGTGACGCCGGAGTTTGTCGCGCAACTGAACGGTCTCTCCGCGCACGCACGCGCGCGACGGGAACGGTTGGAGAAATTGTTCCCCGAACCCGCGACCATGCCGAAGCAGTTCGCGCTGATCGGTCATCTCGCGGGCTACGGCGATGCGATGGGCGGCGGGCGCGGCAGCGGCTCGGGTTACGGCGTGCGCCATTGCAACCCGGAGATTCTCGCCGACGAATGCCGCACGCTGCGGATGCTCGGTGTGAACAGTCTCGTCGGCTCGATCCAGCTCGCCGACGCGGCGGGTTTCGGTGCGGATTTCCGCCGGGTTTATTGGGGCGGCCCAGGCTCCGGCAGTCCGCTGGCGGCGCTGCATCAAGGTTCGAGCAAGACCGATCCCGGCGACCATTGCCCGTTCGATCCCGCGTTGCCGCCGCTCATGGCCGCGACCACGCTGCGTGCGATCGCCGAGCATCAGGCTGTGGGCGCGCGTGAATCGTGGGCGCTGTGGGTGGACGAGATCGGCGTGTTCGCGAAGGAGCACGTCGTTCACTGCGAGCGATGCGTGGTGAAATTCCGCGATTATCTGCGCACGCAAAAACTGACGCCGGCGGATTTCGGCAAGACTTCGTGGGAGCAAGTGAAGCCGTTCAACATGTGGTCGGCCCCGCCGCCCGCCGCGCCGCCCACGACTGCGAAGGCGGTCGATGAAGTGGCCAGCTTGCTCGAGAAACCCACGACTCCAAAACCCAACGCCGACCTTGCCCCGCCGCCACCGCCGTCGCTGACGAAGCCCGCCGCCGCGCCCGCGCCCGCCGCGAAGGGCAAGGCCGCGCGCGCTGCGAACGCACCACCGATGCCGGACAACGCCGCTGACGCGCTGCGTTATTACTACACGTTTCGTTTCATGACCCACGCCACGGCGCAGGTGTTTCCCGGGCCGGCGCGGGAGTTTCAGAAGGCGGGCATTCCGCTCTACGCGATGCAGGGGCCGACGCCGAGCTGGAGCGGATCGAGCCTCGACTGGCATGAGTTTTACGATCATCAGGCGAACACGGCGTTCGTCTTCGAGACCTCGAATCGCGACGCGCGCGTGTGGCAGTGGGAGTCCTATCTCGCGGACATCGGGCGCGGCATCGCGGGGCGTCACGCGATGCCGATGGGCTGTCTCGTGAAGCCGCATCGCGGCGCGCCCGCGCAGCGGATGCTCGCGGTGGCCGCGCGCGGCACGCGGGTGATCGAGTGGTACACCTACGGCCCGGATTACGCGAAAGGCGACAGCTTCTCGCAGTCGCCCGAGCTGCTCGAACGCGTCGCGCGCGCGGCGCGGTTCCTCGGTCGCGGCGAGGACTGGCTTTACGGTGCGCGACTGGCCAGCGCGCCGGAAGTGGCGTTCGTCTCGCCGCGCGCCTCGGAGATTTGGGGCCGCGCGGACGGTCTCGGCGGTGCGGCGTTCGAGAATGCCAAGTGGGTTTATCTCGCGCTCGCTCATGCGCATGTGCCCGTGGACATCTTGAGCGAGGCGCAGCTCGCGGAGGGAAAACTCGCGCGCTACAAGGTCATCTACGTCCCCGGCACGCACCTGCGTCGCGACGCGGCGGGCGCGGTGCGCGACTGGGTCGCCGCGGGCGGCTCGCTGTGGACCGATGCGTTCGGCCTCGCGCGCGACGAAGCCAACCAGCCCGCGACTGCGCTCGCGGAGGTGCTCGGACTGGGCACCCGTAAACTCGAAACCTGGGGCAGCGTCGATGGCTACCGCGCCACGGGCCTCACGCCGCTCACCGAGACCAACGCTCCGGCGGGCGCGCGGTTCGCGTGGGAGGGCGGTGAGATTCAGGCCGCCATCGGTCGCGAATCACTCGATGCGAAAGCTGCGGAGGTGCTCGCGCGTTTCGCGGATCAAAAGCCCGCGGTCACGCGTCATCGTTTCGGCAAGGGCGACGCGACGGTGGTGGGTTGTTGGTCGGGGTTGACGTATTCGGCGAAGGTCCGGCGCGCGGAGTTTTCGATGCGCGAGGATTTTCCCGCCGCCGTGCGTGCGCTCATCGCCGCGCCGGCCGTGGCGCGCGGCGTGGTTCAGCCCGCGCGTCCGTCCGAGCCGCTGGTGGAGGCCATTGCGCTGGAGCGCGACGGACGCCGCTCGGTGGCGCTGATCAACTGGGCGTACGGGCGCGACGCCGGTGTGGGTGGAAAAGGCGGATTGCAAGTGGTGAAAAATCTTCGTGTCGAGCTGGCGGGTGGCGCGGCGCTGAAGTCGGTGCGGTCGCTGGTTCACGGGCCGCTGGTGTTGAATCAGGGCGCGGTGGTGCTGCCGGAGATGGCGGAGATTGATCTGCTGATAATCGAGTAGCGGCGCGGGGAGTGGGCGAGTTTGACGAGGGTCTGCGGGGTTGTGGCGCCAATCAGACAGCGGGGACAAGCTGTCCCCGCCCCTGCTGCTCTGCGGAGTTGCGGGGACAATCTGCCTGGATGCAGAAGGGCCGGGGAGCTTGAAGCCGCCCCGGCCCTGCGGTGTTGCTGACGCGGAGGAACGTGCCGTGCGCGCGGCTTATTTCACCGGCACGACGATGGACTTGCTGGTCTTGTTGCCGAAGGCATCGGTGCAGGTGAGCGTGATCATGTAGGACACGCCTTTTTTGGCGCGGAGCGAAACCTCGGTGAGGCTCTTGATGGTGAAGTAGGTCTTGCCATCCGAGCCGGCGGGATCGGTGACTTTCACGGCGATGGTCTTTTTCACCTGCTTGTCGGTGGAGCACGAATCCTCGACCACCGAGAGCAGTTTCACGGAGACGAACTTGTTGTTCGCCGGCGAGAGCTTGGCGGGCGCGGCGGTGAAGCGATGGATTACCGGTCCCCGATTGTCCACAACGGTGATTTTCTGGTCGCAGGTAACTTTATTCCCGCAGGAGTCGGTCGCGGTCCAGGTGCGGGTGATGATTTTGACGATCGGCTTCGGGCCGTTGGCCGACGTGTCGGACCAGGTGATGGTCACCGGGCTGCAGCCATCCTTGGCAGTGGCCTTGCCGGTTTTGGCGGGGAGGAGGTTGCCCCCGCATTCGACCGTCACGTCGGGTGGACACGTGATGGCCAGGGAACTGGCGACTTTCACCGTGACCGTGAAGCTGCAGGACGTGCTGGCCCCCGTGGCATCGGTCGCGGTGCAAGTCACGGTGGTGACGCCGAGCGGAAACAGCGATCCCGAGGGCGGCACGCACGTCACGCCCAGACACGCCGGGGCGCTGGGTGGCGGATAGGTGAACAGCAGACCCGTGGCATCGGGCGGGAGGACGACGATCATGTCGCCGGGGCAGGTGATCTCGAGTGGTTCGGTGCATCCGGCACTCGGCACCACGCCGCTGTCGGACATCGTCGTGCCGTCGGGCAGGATCACGAACAGGGCGCTGGAGAGCGGCATGCCCTCGCCGACGGGGGCGGCGGTGCGCGTGCGTGCGTGGGCGTTTGTGCGCGATTTGCCGGTCGCGGCCGGGGAGGTTGGCCGTTGGCCGGCGGGACCGGACGCATTCCAGAACGCCGGTTCCGGTGAGTAGCCGTTGCCGTTGCCATCACCGGGCAATCCTGCGGGCGGGAAGGCCGGGCCGAAATTGGCCGGGATCACGAGCGGAACTTCCAACTCGACCTGCAGATGAGGCGTCATGGCGAACGGGGAGGGACCAAAGCCCACGGCGGCCTCGAGTCCAAACTGCCCGGCGGGCACCTGCTGATCGTCGATCAAGACGAAGACATCGAAGAAGCTGTCGGTGGGAGTGATGGTTCCAGCCCGCGAGCCGCGGGCTGCCGGAGCGGTGGTCGAAAACTGTCTGCCGCGGATCTGCACCACGATGTCCTTGCGGACGCCGCCCACGACCAGCGGAAAGGCGATGTCCGCGACGGTTTCACCGGGGAAGAAGGGCCGCTGGGGTGTGTTCGGCGATTCATACATCAGGTATAACTCCAGTTCGTCCTCGGAGGTGAATCCCTTGGCCAGGCTGACCCAGAGCAGGGCGGTTTTGCCGGGATCATCCAGGCAGGTGCGCAGCAACACGCCATTGGGCGTGGTCATGAACGCCTGCGGGATGACATCCGACCATTCCCCGGCCAACTGCCCTTCGCTGTCAAAGCCGTCGGTAAACCGGCCGTCCACCGTGATGGGGAACTGGCTGATGGGATTGGCGACAACGTTGGTGCAGGTCGCATCGGGCAGGGCACGGGAACGAAGCTTGGGAGGGCCACCGGCCCCGGCGGCAGCGGCCGGCGGTGCGAAACTCAGCAGCCCGGCGCACAGGAGCGCCAACGCCGCGCGAATAGACCAACCCGGACCGAAGGCCGGGAAACAAGGCCGCGGACCCGCCTCGAACGGCGATCCGCCGGAAGGTGGAGGAGAATGAAGTTTCATAAAATTGCTGGGTTGAATGGTTGCTCT
This sequence comes from Verrucomicrobiota bacterium, assembly GCA_014193395.1. GTDB lineage: Bacteria > Verrucomicrobiota > Verrucomicrobiia > Limisphaerales > BJHT01 > BJHT01. The sequence goes on along the minus strand of BJHT01000013.1, from coordinate 33,707 downwards.
TCGCCCGGGGGCAGCCGGCAAATCGGTTTGCCGGCGGTCCCGGACATTTTGGTGGATGACGGTGCCAAGAATGGGCGCAGCGGGCACGGAAGTGAATGGCGAGCGAGCCATCTCTTCGTTAAGGAAAATTCTTAGGTGGGATAAGAAAAATCCTTATCCCCTTTTCCGGGTGGTTCAGTTTCGTTCGCTGCCAAAGTCGCAGCCGCCGACGGTTAAGAAGGAGCCATGCGGGCAGGGCGTGCGATCGTTGCGGGGCCAGGAATCGCACGCCGCAGTCGTGATCGCGCTCCTGCGGCATCGCGCGCGCCCGGGTGCCAGGTTGACGGTGGGAAGCGGGGGCTTCAGTGTCGCCCCAGGATTGATTACCACCGCCACAAAAATCACGTTGGTCCGGTTGTTTCTGGTGCCGGTTTTTCTGGGCGAATTGCTCGCCCATCTGAGAACCGGCGGGGCGGCGCATTATTGGATCGCGCTCGCGGCGTATGCGGTGGCGGTGGTGAGTGACGGGGTCGATGGGTATGTGGCGCGGCGGTTCAATCAGCGGTCGGAGCTGGGCGCGATGCTGGATCCGCTGGCGGACAAGTTGTTGATGCGCTCGGCGTTGGTGGTGCTCACGTGGTGGGGCGCGCCGCGGTTTGCGCCGATCGCGGGGTGGCTGACGGGGCTGATTTTTTTGGGCGATGTGCTGGTGCTGACAGGGTACGGAATCTTGCACGCGGTGCAGAATCGTCCGCCGGTGAAGCCGGAGTGGTCCGGCAAGGTGGCGACGGTGTTGCAAATGGTGCTGGTGTCGTGGGTGCTGCTGCGGTGGCCGGCGGCGGCGGTGCCGTGGTGGATGGCGGGGACGGCGGTGTTTACGGCGGTGGCGACGGGGCAGTATCTGCGGTACGGGATGGAGCACTGGGCGCGCCGCCCGCGGTGAGGGCAGACGGGGCCGTGGCGGCAGAAAAATGGGGGCAGAAAAAATGGGGAGGGGAAGGTGGCGGGAGTGGAAACGGCGTCTTAACCACGGGTGAACACCGATAAACTCCGGGCGGCTGGCACTGAAAACGGAGGAACGCTGACTTTGGAGTGCGGTGACTCGTCACCGCTTTTGCGCAGGCGACTTGTCGCCGTCGAACTTCCGTACGATTCCAGTCACGCGGGCGCGCGGGCGCTGGCGCGAGCCGTGAACGCCCCACCCCATTTTCACGCGTCCCGTTGGTTGACGGCGACAAGTCGTCTGGAGAAAGCGGTGACAAGTCCCCGCACTCCAAACCGCCGCTGGGGCCGCTGGGACCGGGGCCCGGTCGCGGTCCGCTGCGGGCGTGCCTACGCTGCGCGGCGGTTAATCGAAGGGGGCGGCTTGGATGGCGAGGTTCACGGCGTTGGTGGCCGCTTCGGGATATTGTTCGAGATCGCGCAGGGTGGAGAAGTGCATCCAGGTGAGGCGCAGGTCGCGGGGAAAGCTGCCGGCGAGAGTGCGGAGGAGGTTGAGGTCGCGGCTGGCGAGGGGCTGTTGGAAGATTTTTTCGGCGAGGCGGCGGGCGGCGATGGGATTGGCCTGATCGGCGAGCCAGTCCGTGTGGGCGGTTTCGAGGGCGAGGCTGGCGGGATAGGGGGCCCGGAAGGTTTTGGAGGCTTCGCCGGCGAGCCAGAGGGCCTCGGCTTTCTCGATGGCGGTTTTGTATTTCTGGTCGGCCAGATAAATCCGCAAGGCGAGCAGACGGTCGGCGCGGTTGGTGGAGAGCCGGGGCAGGAGTGTGAAAGCGAGGTCGGGGCGCTGGCCGACGAGAAGTTTTTCCGCCAGCACGGAAGGGGTGAGGTGATTGGTGAGGCGCAACCAGGCGTTGGCGGCGAGGCGGGGCAGTTTTTTCTCCAAGCCGAATTCCGCCAGGGCGGTGAGTCCACCGACGGTGTCGGGCACCAGGGGCCACAGGTCGGCGGTGCTGGGGTTGGCCTGCCAGGCAAGGGCGAGGTAGTGGGGCAGGTTTATTTCCGTCCGGGGCGCGTTGCGGATGAGTTCGAGGGCGAAGGACGGATCGTTGGTGACGGTGCGCCGGGCGAAGTGCAGGGGGATCATCTCGTTCAACGGATTGAGGCGGCAGGCGTCGCGGATTTCACGTTTGGCACGCGCGGTGTCGGCGGTGTGATCGAGGTCGAATTCGGCGCGTTCCGAGCGGAGGTTGCCATTGTAGGGATCGAGCCACAGGAGGCGGTTGAGGCGGTCGCGGACGGCGGCGGTGGCGGCCGGGCGTTCCGCTGACGGCAGGGTGAGCACAACTTCCTTTTCCGCGATGAGGAGATCGGGATGCGGATGGGTCGCGCAGGGCCACCAGGACAGGCTGCTGCGATAGTGGCGCGCCTGAATCTCCCAAGTTGGTGAGAAGTAGAGGGCACCGATCAAATGCCAGAGAGCGACGATTTGAAGGAGAAGGGGGAGGCCGAGGGCGAGGGACCACGCGACGTTGAAGAGGAGGCGGCGGCGCCCGAGCGGCGGGGGCGGGCCGGCGGCGCTCGCCGTCGTGGTGGCCGTCGTGGTGGCCGTCGCCGTGACCATCGCGGTTGCGAGTTCGGAATCGAGTTCCGGGTCGATTTCGGCGTCGCGGTCGGGGTCGAGTCGGTCGGGTTCGAAAGTTTGGTCGCGGGCGAAGGGGACGGCGGTGCTTGTGGCCGATGGGCTTAGAACGACGGCGGATAAAGGATCGGCGTTGCCGATGACAAAACCAGCGAGGGCGGCGGCCAGCAGGGCGGTGGAGGGAAGCTGCGTGACGTAATCCACGCCCGCCAGCGTGGCGAACGCGGCCAGACCGGCGATTGCACCGAAGGCGGCTTCCGGTTCGGCGCAGCGGTCGCGCAACGCGAGGGTGAGGGCGCGGCGGCCGAAGTGGACCAGCAAGGCCGCGGCGGCCACCACACCGAGCAGACCGGTTTCCACGAGAAATTGGATGTACTCGTTTTCCGCGTGAAAAAAGGTGAGGTCGCCGGCGAAATTTTTGAAATGGCTGAAGGCGGGGCGGAAGGTGTCCCACCCGGTGCCGAAGAAGGGAAAGCGGGTGAAGATTGCCAGCGACTGCTGCCACAGGGCGAGTTTGGGATAGCCGCGCCCGAGGTCGGTCGAGGTCGCGGCGAGGCGATCCAGCAGGTTCCCGCTCACGAGCAGGAGCGGGCAGAGCAGGCCGACCAGAATGAGAAAGATCAACATGAGGCGGGAGCGGCGTTTGGAACGGTAGATCAGCAGAGCCATCCAGACGGCGAGGCCGACGGCCAGCGCGAGGGCTCCGCCGCGGGAGCCGGAATAGACGGCCACGGCAAGACCGCAGGTGACGCAGACCAGCACGAAGATGCTGTCGCCCCGGCCGCCCAGATGGGTGCCGGGACGAAATCCGCGGGCGGACTGCAGGGGCAGCCAGGCGCGAAGCACCCAGCCCAGACCGAAGAGGGAGGCCGCGGCGATCCAGCCGGCGAAGTGGTTGCGATCGGCGAAGGTGCCGGCCCCGCGGTTCACCGGAATTTCTTTGTCGGGAAACAGCATCGAACCGCCGGTCGCTCGGCGCCAGATTTCCTGGCTGGCGAGGAGGGCGAGGGTGAAGGCGAGGTAGAGGGTCAAGGTCCGCGCACCGTCCGGCTCGCGGGCGGCGGCGCGGGCGAGACAGAACACGGTGGCGGCGAGGAGGAGGTTCCACAACCGGGCCAGCGTGGCGGCCGGGGAGATCGTGAGCGTGAGCAGGGCGGGCACGGTTTCGCCATCCACGGGAAACTCTTTGGCGAGGGCCAGCCGGTGAGGACTGAGCCAGCCGACGAGGCTGGCCGGCAGCGGAATGATGGGCAGGACGAGGGCGGTGCCGATGAGCGCGATCCAGCCCCACGAAAGTCCGCTGGACGGATTCTCCAACCGCCCGGCCAGGAGGACCAGGCTCGTGCAGCAGAGCACGGCGGTGAACACCTGCCCTTCGGCCGTGACGGAGCCGAAGTACAGCGGTGCCAGAAGCAGCCCGATCAACCACGGGTGGTGTCGCGACATGGGAGGCTGCGGTCGTTCAGCCGACGGGGAGTTTCCGGCGACGCGGAGAATTCATGCCGGGCGACGAACTACGTGCGGGTGACCGTGACATCGCGCGCCGGGCGGGCGGCGGTGGCACCGGGGAGGGTGAGGTTGGCCTTGCGCTGCGTGGCGCGGCGGAGCTTGAAGTCCTGCGCGGATTTGGGCGGCACGGCGGTGGCGACGGCGAGGGTTATGGGCCGGTTGGGCGGGGTGGCGCGATGGACGGCGGCGGGGATCGGGGTCGGGGCGGTGGCGGCGTGCTGGGCCTGCTTGCCGTAGTAGGCGTGGTAGTAGTTGTTGTAGTAGTAGTGCGGATTGTCGGAGGTGATGCCGTTGAGGACGACGCCCAGGATTTCCGCGCCGCGGTGACGCAGGGCTCCGAGGGCGCTTTTGGCAAAACGCATGGAGGTCTGGCCGGATTTGACCACGAACAGCAGCCCATCGGTGATGGGGATCAGGCAGAACGTGTCGTCAATCGCCGTGATCGGGGGGCAGTCGATGATGACGTGATCGTAAAATTGGCGGGCCTCGCTGATCACCTTGTGGGCGACCTCGCCCATGAGGAGTTCGCCGGGGTTGGCAATCAACTGGCCGGTGGTGAGAAGATGCAGGGTCGGAATCGGCGTTTCGCGGACGGACTGCTGCCACGGGCGGTCGCCGGCAAGCACTTCGCTGAAGCCGGGGGTGCGCGGTTGGTTGAAGTAATTGCTGACGGTCCCGCGGCGGAGGTCGGAATCAATGAGCAGGACTTTCAGACCGGCGTTGGCCAGGGTGGAGGCGAAATTGACGCTGAAGGTGGTCTTGCCGTCGCCGGGCAGGGCGCTGGTGATCACCATGACCTGCTTCTTTTTGCTCTGCGTGCCGAACATGACGGCGGAGCGGACGCCCCGGATGGATTCGGCGAAGAGACTGTTGGGTTCGAGGCGGTTGGCCAGCAGCGGGCCGTCAGCATGATTCTTGCGGTCCACGGCGGGAATCTGCCCGAGCACCGGCTCCTGCAGGCTCTCCTCGATGTCTTCCGCCAAGTCCAGCCGGTCATCGAGCCGGTAGAGAACGTAAACTATTCCGATACCCGAGAAGAGTCCCAGCAGTAGTCCGAGAAGAATAATCTTGGGGCGGTTGGGACCGACGGGTTTTTCGAGGCCAACCCCTTCCTCGACGGTGCTGATGGTTTCTTCGTTGGTGGGGGTGCTTTCCAACGCGAGCAGGGAGCGTTTCTGCCGGTCGAGTTCCTTTTCGAGATAGTCTTCTTCTTTCTTCAGTTTCTCGAACTCATTCAGGACGGTGCTCTTCTCAAACACTTCGCGGCGCATTTCCTCGACGCGCGGACGGAGGCCGATTTCGTCCTTGCGGAGTTTCTCGATTTCCGCGCGGCGGCGTTCTTCGATGTTGTCGAGCTGGAACTGAAGTTCCTGCCGGGTGCGTTGGATTTCGTTCTGGAGACTTACCAAGAAGGGATGCTTCGGTTTCAAGGTGGCCTGATAGCGGAAATACTCGGCTTCGCGGGCTTTGAGGTTCAACTTATGCTCCGTGTAGGAATTCTGCCGGAAGGGAGCGAGCGGGTCGGCGGTCTTGGATTTGTCCGGCCCCGCAGTGACCGCGGAGGCGGCGTCTTTAGCCGGGTTTTTGGAAAGTATCTCCGGCATTTTGCCCTCAAGCAGTTCGTCCTTGGTGTAGCTCTCGAGGCGTTTGCGGACGAGGACGATTTCGTCCAGTTCGGCGGTCAGCCGGTTAAGACGATCCTGGGCGGCGAGACCGGCGTCGCGGATGTCGCCGATGTTATGTTTCTTCTTAAAGATCAGAGTACTCTCGCGGGCCTTTTCAAGATTCTGCTCGTACCGTTTCACTTCCTGCCGGGTCTGTCCGAATTTCTTCTCGATGAGTTCCGTATTGACCTCGTTCTTGTAAGCGACAAAGGCCCGCGCCCAGTTGCTGACATAGAGACTGGCATAACGGAGGTCCGTGCTGTCCACAGTCATCATGAACAGGGAGCCAGCGCCTTTGGAGACCGAAGATTCCAGTTCGGGATGCACGCCGAGGGCCGCGTCGATTTCGCGCATGTATTCCTGCGCTTTGTTGCGTACCCGGGGACTCTTCATCAGGACCAGTTGATGCTCCACGAAGCCATCGGCCAGCTCGACCACCTGGGCTTTGCCACCGACGCCGGTCTCGACCCGGCTCGTGAAACCGAGGGTCGAGTAGGCGCGGTATTTGTTGGGCGTCGTCAGTGCCACATAAAGGGCGATGCCGGTGCCGACGAGCACCAGGAGAAAGGGTATCCACCACCGGCGGGAGATGATCTTAAAGTAACGCCGGAAGTGGATCGAGATGTTGATCCGGTCCACCAAGGAAGTTCCCTGGTTGGGCGGCGGTAGTTCGAGACTGGCGTGCGACGAGGCCATGCGGTTAGAGGTTGAAGATCTTGTCAACCGTCTTCACGCGGTCGCCCTCCTGAAGGAGGATGTCCTTGGAGCGGTCCTTGAGCCGGATGACAGCGTCCACATCGACAGTGATGGTGCTGAGTTGTTTGGTGACCGGGTCGAGACGTTCCACCACGACTTTCTTAAGATTTACGAAGTCACTGTAACCTACTTGGATGATGGCTTCGGTGAGAGTCTTGGTTTCACCCGGTCGCAGTTGAATGGCGGCTTTGATGGCCGGGCCGACGAAGAGAACTTTACCCTGTTGCACGGAGTGATTGAGCACGTTCAGAGAGACCGTGGCATTCTGGTAATAGTCCGTGTCGAGCCGGGATTTCAACTCGGCTTTGACCTCCGCCAGAGTCTTGCCCCGGGCATTGACCACGACCGACAAGTCCGAACCGCGGGTGACTTGAAAGTGGATCTCGCCGAGGGGGGTGACGGTCACGGCGATGGGGTCGGAGGATTTGACCGGATCCTCCTCGATGCGATAGGCGAGCCGGTCATTGGGCATCAGCCGGTACTTGCTCTGGTCGGTCGGCGGCGCGGACAAGGAACTCTGCGCGCGCCCCGCGCCCGCCGTGGCTCCCAGCAGGAGCACGGCGACTAGCAGACCAAAGAAGTTTTTCATGCCGGTTAGAACTGATACGATAGGTCCAAGGTCACCCGGTTCTGATAGTAATCCTGGCCGGGCACATTGGATTCCTTGAGAACATAGGAATAACCCAAGCCTGCACTCCACGGCTGCGACACCCGATGATAACGGAGACCCGCGTAGAGGAGGTATCGGTTGGCATGCTCGCCGCCTTGACCAGAAACCTTGAAATCTTCCCACCGCAACTGACCCAACAAGCTGAGTGGCCCGACGATCCGGCCTTCGACTTCGTAGCGGACGGTCGTGTAGTCGGCAAAGTTGCTCTCGATTCCAAGGCTCGCGCCGCGGGTGACCATCAACTCATGTTTCCAATCCCTGAGGAAGTGGTGCCGGATTCCCGCTTCATAGCTGACGGAACGGAAATTGGAGGTGTCCAGACTGCTGTTCGCCGTGGGGGCATCAAATGTCGAGGCGGTGTAGCCGACGGCGCCCAAGAGGACGAGGTTCGTAGTCACTTGGAACCGGGCATTGGGACCGAGGGTCCACACCGTGCCGCTGTTTTTCAGGTTTTGGGTGTAATTAATGATGGTATAGGTGCCGGCCAGACCCACCCGCAACCGCGGCGTGGGATCGGAGTAAACTCCCGCGCTGAAGGTGTGCTCGTCATGATCCAACGCCTTAAACTGGTCCGTCAGCGATCGATCGATTTTGTAATCGTAGCCCGCCCCGACCGCGATCAGGGACGAAGCCCGCCAGTCCCCGCGGATGCCAAGGGTGTTATTGATCCGCCGGTAGTTGAGCAGGCTGGTGCGCCCGACGCTGGCGGAACTGATCTGACCTTGTGCGATCGGGTCAATCGCAATGGACATTTGGTCATGCACGTTGAACTTCACCGGACCGACCCCGAAGTTATACTGGGCACTGGTGGACGGAGTAATGATGACCGAGTTGAGTTCTGAGTGGTTCAGATACCAGCGATAGCCCACCCCAACGTTGAGTTCGACGGACTGTCTCCCCGATGAGGGTATCCAACTGATCCCCACACCCGCGGTCGGCGTGATCGAGAAATCACTGTGGCGGTTGCCACGGTCCCCGAGATTGATGTTGTCGTTGTATTCAAACTCCACGGCCCCGTAGAGCCGGGCATTCAACGGCCCGACGGTCAGATTATACCGCGCCCGGGTGGGTGTGCCGCGGTCGTATGACGGCAGGTAAGCGGGGGTGAAAACCGAGTGGCCGAAACTCTCGCTGAAACCCTCGCCGTCGTACAAGCGGCTGAAGGGTCCAAGGCCGTTGTCAGAATCCGCCGTCCCCACCTCTGGTCCGGGCGGCGCGTCCACGGGCAGCAGGGGCGACGTGGACTCCTGCCCGGTCGGTGTCTCGAATACACTGGTTGGATTGTTGCCGATCGGCACCAGCACGTCCGACGTGAGCGACGGCAACGGCGTCCCCGGCTGGCTGTCCAACGGCACTGAGTCCACCGGGCTGGCCGGAAAGCCTGTCGGGAGCAACGGGCTGGTCGTCGGGCCCGCTGCCGGACGCGTCTGCCCCGTCGGCACATCCAAGTCGCTGTTCTGACTCCATCCGGGCGCGGTTCCGCTGCTCATCAGGCCTTTGGCGATGAGCAGCGCCACGGGCAGGCTGGTGGAGGCCAGCAAGATTTTTGACGGTTTTTTCCGGGTGCCAACAAAGGGTCGTTTCATTTTCTTTTCGCGGATACTGCTGTTTTTTCTGCGCGCGTGCAAGTCACGTTCTGACGGCGGTCCTCGCGATGGTGCGGGATTTCTGGAGTGGATCACCGCGATCGGACCGGTTCGGCCGCCGCAAGTCTTCGGGCAGCTATGACCGTCTTCCCCCCCGTCAACCGCAGCCGATCCACGATCCTCAGAAACGATCCAGAACCCAGCCCACATTCCTTCGCAGCCGGCACCAGCCTTGTAGGGATTATTTAGTCCAATTAATCGCGGATTTGTCGAGCGGAAACTCACTCCCGGCGGGAGAATTTGACGGGTGATCGAGCCGGTTTTCGGCCTCGTCGATCCTCTCGCCAACTTCCACCCGCGCGCCGCCATTGCGCTCCCCGGATTCGCCGCTAACCTGCTCCCCCGCCGGGCGGAAATTCGCCCGCGCTTCGCATCATGCCAAAAACTCCCAACCTCAAATTGCAAATCGGCGACCCCGCCCCGCCGTTCGCCGCCGCCACCAACGGCGGCCATCGCGTGGCTCTCCACGACTTCGCCGGCAAGCCCGTGATCCTCTACTTTTACCCGCGCGACGACACGCCGGGCTGCACCAAGGAAGCCTGCGCCTTCCGCGATGCTTACGCGCAGTTTCAGAAAAAAGGTGCCGTCGTCCTTGGTGTCAGCATCGACACCGTCAAGTCCCACGAAAAATTCGTCGCCAAGTTCCAGCTCCCCTTCCCGCTGCTCGCCGATGAAGACAAAGCCATCGTCACCGCCTACGGCGTCTGGGGCGAGAAATCCTTCATGGGCCGCAAATACCAAGGCATCCACCGCGTCACCTTCCTCATCGGCCCAAGCGGCATCATCCAGAAAATCTGGCCGCTCGTAAAACCCGAGGACCACGCCGCCGAAGTGCTCGCCGCGTTGTAACGTTCGGTCTCTCAGGGAAGCTCAAAGCTCAAAGTCTAAAGCTCAAAAAAATCCCCAGCTCCAAGCTTCAACGCCACCGCAATCCCGCCCGCTCCCGTTTGCAGACCACCACCCCGCACGAAATCCGCTTGGCACCTTGAAGCTTGGTCCTTTCCTTGAGCTTTGAGCTTTATCCTTTGAGCTTTCCCCATTCCCTCCCCGCTGCTCACCGACATTTTCCGAATCCCCGCTTGCCTCCTCCGCACGCAACCCCCAGCATCCGCGGTTCTTTATGCTGACCATTGGCGGATTATCCAAGTCGTACGGCGGACGCGTCCTTTTCGAGGACGTGACGCTTCAAGTGAATCGCGGCGATCGCATCGGGCTGGTCGGCCCGAACGGCGCGGGCAAGACCACCATGCTTCGCCTCATTCTCGGCGACGAAACTCCCGACGACGGCACCATCACCTTCCAACGCGGCACCTCCATCGGTTATCTCCCCCAAGAGAGCGCCCCCATCGGCGACGAAACCGTCGTCGAGCTGGCCAGTTCCGTCAGCGCCGAACTCGTCCGCGTCATGCGCGAGATGCGCCTCCTAGCCGCCGCCGGCGACGAAGACTCCGGCGAAGCCCACGAAGCCGCCTCCCGCTTCGATGAACTCGACGGCTCCACCATCCAGGCCAAGGCCAAGCAAATGCTCAACGGCCTCGGCTTCCGCGACAGCGACTTCGACCGCCGCGCCGCCGAACTCAGCGGCGGCTGGGTCATGCGCGCCCACCTCGCCCGCCTCCTCACCCAGGAACCCGACCTCCTCATCCTCGACGAACCCACCAACCACCTCGACCTCGAGGCCCTCCTCTGGTTTCAGGATTATCTGAAATATTACCCCGGCGCGATCCTCATGATCTCCCATGACCGCGAGTTCCTGAACCAGCTCGTGGACGGCATCCTCGAAATCCGCCAGTCCAAGCTCACCCGCTACCGCGGCACCTACGACGACTACCTCGTCCAAAAAGAAGCCGCCGAGCAGCAGCTCCTCGCCGCCTACAAAAACCAACAGCGCGACATCGCCCGCCTCCAGGAATTCGCCGACCGCTTCGGCGCCAAAGCCAGCAAAGCCTCCCAAGCCCAGAGCAAGCTCAAGCAGATCGAGCGCATGGAAAAAATCGAGGCCCCCGCCAGCGAGGCCAAAAAAGTCAGCTTCAATTTCCCCCAGCCCCAGCGCAGCGGCCAGCGCGCCATCCGCCTCACCGACATCCACCACGCCTACGGCGAGAAAGTCGTGTACGCCGGCGTCAGCCTCGAAGTCGAACGCGAGAAACGCATCGTCCTCGTCGGCCCCAACGGCGCGGGCAAATCCACCCTCCTCAAAATCCTCGCCGGCGTCCTCCCCGTGCAACAAGGCGTGCGCGAACTCGGCCACAACACCAAGACCGGCTACTACTCCCAATACCGCGTCGAAATGCTCCAGCCCCAGCGCACCGTCCTCGAAGAAGCCCTCGACACCCCCCAGCGCATCACCGAGCAGGAAATCCGCACCGTCCTCGGCTGCTTCCTCTTCAGCGGCGACTCCGTTTTCAAAAAAATCAGCGTCCTCAGCGGCGGCGAAAAAAGCCGCCTCGCCCTCGTCAAGCTCCTCCTCGATCCCCCGAACCTCCTGCTCATGGACGAGCCGACCACCCACCTCGACATCGGCAGCATCGACGCCCTCATCGGCGCGCTGAAAATGTTCTCCGGCACCGTCGTGTTCATCAGCCACGACGTCTATTTCATCCGCGCCCTCGCCAACCACGTCATCCACGTCAAGAGCGGCCAACTCCACCACTACTCCGGCGGCTACCAATACTACCTCGACAAAACCGCCGCCGTCTCCGAACGCGCCGCCCTCACCGCCGGCGATGCGCCCGTCAAAACCAAGCCCGTCCAGAAAGAAAAAACCGGCGGCATCTCCAAAGAACAACGCCGCCGCGAAGCCGAAGAACGCCAGACCCGCGCCCGCCACCTGCGCGAGCAAAAGCAACTCGTCGAGAAACTAGAAAAAAGCATCGCCGACTACGAACGCCAGTTGCAGGAACTCGCCGACGAACTCGAAAAACCCGAGACCTACAACACCGCCGGCCGCGCCATGCACCTCAACCGCGAAGTCCTCGGCGCCCAATCCGAACTCGACGTCGCCACCAAGGAATGGGAAGCCGCCGTCAGCGCCCTCGCCGCCCTCGAAGCCGCCATCCCCGAGCCGGCGACTTAAAATCGGACCGCGACCGGCGCAGTCGGAATGGCGAGCGCCCCCTCTCCCAAGTGCCGTTTTTCGCGCCTCCGCGGAGTGAAGAATTGTCGCCAACGCTTTGCCCTTCGTCCCGGAGGGACGCCGCAGGAAATTAGCTGGGGCACCGAGCCATCTGGCACGGTTTCCGGGGACGGCGTCCGCTGCGGCGGACTTGCCCCCGGCTAATCTCCTCCAGTGTCCCTCCGGGACGAGAACCTCGCGCCCCCCCTCGCGGCGCGTATGCAATGCGGAGGTCGTTAGTATATTCCGTGGCACCCTTTCCATTTCACGCGCTGCGACCGGGGACCGGTCGCGCTCCGCTTTCGTTTCGTTTCTGGCGCCCGGTGTTCATCGTGTCTTCGTGGTCCAAACGATTCGGTTCGCCTGAATGGTTAGCCCGAATATTTCATGCTCATTTTGTACCGCAGGCTTCCAAGCCTGCTGTATCGCGGGTTTCTAAACCCGCGGCGCGTCCGGCGAGGCCGACACCCTGCCGACTGGGAAGTCGGCGACACAGCAGGTTTGGAAACCTGCGCTACAAGGGCGGGCAAGCTGTGGCTGCGACGGGACCATGAATTATCCGGGTTAGGGCTAGCTTACGTGCCTCCGGCACGACGCAGAGGCGAGGTGGGGCCCATCGATAACGGTCCAACGAGAACGTCCCAACACCAGTCGCAGGCGCGGAGTTCCGCAGTATCGCGGCGGTGCGCGGATGCACTCCCTTGCCTTGGCCCTGCGCTTTTCCTGTCCTCCGCGGCGGGCGTCGCTACAGTCGCGGCGTTGCGCATGAACAATCCCTTTCGCGGTTTCAACGCCATCCTCTACAAGGAGGTGCGCGTGGTTTTGCGCGATCCGATGACGCTGTTCTTCATGTTCTTCCCGCCGCTCATCGAGATGATCGCATTCGGCTATGCGCTGGACAACGACGTGAAGCACATGGCGACGGTGCTGCTCGACCAGGACCGCACGCAGGAAAGCCGTCAGCTCGTGGAGCGCTTCGTCAACACGCAGACCTTCCGCATCGTGGGCGAGGTGCAGAGCGTGACGGAAATGGCGGCGGCCATCCGGCAGGGCAAGGCGTACGTTGGCATCCAGATTCCGCCCGGTTTCACGCGCGACCTGCGGGCGGGGCGCAATGCGCAGTTGCAGGTCGTGATCGACGGCTCCAGCTCGACCATCGCGTCGTCGGCGTTGAACACGGCGCTGGGCGTGTCGTTCCGCGAGTCGGTGCTGACGCTACTGGCAGAATCCGGCCGCCGCGAACTGCCCGTCGAGGTGCGCCCGCAAATCCTCTACAACCCGGCAATGCGCAGCCCGAACTTCTTTGTGCCCGGCGTCATCGGCGTGGTGCTGCAGATCGGCACGACGTTCGCCACGGCGATGTCGCTCGTGCGCGAGCGCGAGCGCGGGACGCTCGAACAGTTGCTGGTGAGTCCGCTGTCGCGCTGGGGATTAATGCTCGGGAAACTGGTGCCGTATCTGGGCATCGGGATGATGATGGCGGGCGGGTTGTTCGGCATCATGCACTGGCTCTTCGCGGTGCCCATCGCGGGCAGCCTCGTGGCGCTGCACGTCGCGACGATCGTTTACATTTTCGCGCTGCTGAGCCTTGGCCTGTTGATCTCGACGCGCGCCGAAAACCAGATGCAGGCGCTGCAAATGTGCATGGTGTTCATCATGCCCTCGGTGTTTTTCTCCGGCTTCATCTTCCCGCGCGAGACCATGCCGTGGCCGTTCTGGTGGCTCGGCGCGCTGCTCCCGACGACGTACTTCATCGAACTGGCGCGCGCGATCATCCTGCGCGGCGCTAGCCTCGCGGAGTTCGGGCAGCATCTCGTCGTGCTCACGCTCATGGGCATCGCGTTGTTCGGCCTGTGCGTGGTGCGCTTTCGGCAGAAGATGGGGTGAAGGGGAATGGCGATGAGGCGATGAGGCAAAGGGTTAAAGGGTTAAAAGGTTGAAGGGTTGAAGCGATTAAGCGGGCCGATGCCCATGATTTCGTAATGTATTTCGGAAATCTCCAGCGAAGAAAAAGGGTGGCTCGTGCCGAACGTTCTGCGGGTCCGCCCAATCCCAACGGGATTGCGTCCTCCAGCCCAGGGTTGCGAGGAACGAGCTACCCTCGGTGGCCGAAGGGAGAGTTGCCAACCCCAACGGGGTTGCGGCCCGCCGCGATCACGACGAGGCCGCAACCCCGTTGGGGTTGTTGGTTGTTGAACGGCTTTCCCAGGGTAGCTCGTTCCTCGCAACCCTGGGCTTTAGGCCGGAATCCCGTTGGGATTCAGCGCGGGGAATTCCGAACACGGATCGCGGCCGACACTTGTAGCGCAGGCTTCCAAGCCTGCTGTGTCGCAGGTTTCCAAACCTGCGTCCGGCGGAACATTTCAGCACCTTCTCGCGGACGAACGCCTCGCCGACTTGGAAGTCGGCGACACAGCAGGTTTGGAAACCTGCGCTACAGACGCGGTGCGTCCCGCATCGCCGGTCGGGTTTAACTCTTCAACGCCTTAACCCTGCAACCCTTCAACTCTTCATCCTCTCCCTCCCCCCATGCCCCACCCTTTTCTAAATCCCTGGACCTGGCGCATGGCGTGGCGCGAGAGCCGGTCGAGCCGGCGGCGGTTGCTGTTGTTCTCGTCGTCGATCGTGCTCGGGGTGGCGGCGTTGGTGGCGATTGGCGGGCTGCGCGCGAGTCTCGAACTGGCCATCGCGGAGCAGGCCAAGACGCTGCTGGGCGCGGATCTCGCGGTGAGTTCGCGGCGCGCCTTCACCAAGGTGGAGGAGGATTTTTTCCGTTCGCTCGGCGGCGAACAGGCGCGCGAGGTGGTCTTCTCCTCGATGATTCATTTTCCGAAAGGCGACGGCACGCGGCTCGTGCAGGTGCGCGCGCTGGGCGGGCGCTATCCGTTTTACGGACGGTTGGAATCAGCGCCCGAGGCGGCGGCGGAGCAGCTTTATCAAGGGCGCGGCGTGATCGTGGATGAGAGCGTGGCGACGCAGTTCGACGTGAGCCTCGGCGACGCCGTGCGCATCGGGGAACTGACCACGGCGCTCACCGGGATGCTGCAAAAGGTGCCCGGCGAAACTCCCGCCTTCGCCACGCTGGCACCGCGCGTGTATCTGCCGATGGCCGATCTCGCGAAGGCCAAATTGCTGGGCGAAGGCAGCCTCGCGCGGCATCGCATCTACTTCCGTTTTCCCGCGGGCACGGATGTGAAAAAGTTGCTCGCGGAAATTCAGCCGCGCCTGAGCCAGTTGCGCCTCAGCCACGAAACCGTCGCGACACGCCAGCAGGACCTCGGTGAATCGCTAAACAATCTCACGCATTTTCTAAACCTCGTCGGCTTCATCGCGCTGCTGCTGGGCGGCGTGGGCATCGCGAGCGCGATTCATGTTCACATCAAGCAGAAGCTCGCCAGCGTGGCGGTGCTGCGGTGCCTCGGGGCGAGCGCGGGGCAGACCTTTGCGGTGTATGTCGCGCAGGCGGCGGCGCTCGGCGGCGTGGGCGTGCTGGTGGGCGGGGCGTTGGGCGCGGCCGTGCAGCATCTGTTGCCGCGCGTGCTGGCGGATTTTCTACCACTGAAAATTTCGCTCGAAATGCACTGGTGGCCGCTGCTGCAAGGCATGGGCGCGGGGCTGGCGATTTGTCTGTTGTTCGCGCTGCTGCCGCTGCTGGCGGTGCGACGCGTCTCGCCGCTGGTGGTGCTGCGCGCGGGGTTTGCGGCGGCGGATGATCAGCGGCGCGACCCGGCGTTGTGGCTGGTCAATGGCCTGCTTGTCGCGGGCGTGGTGGGCTTCGCGATTTCGCAGAGCCAGCGGTGGTATCACGGCGTCGGCATCGCGGCGGGACTGGGCGTTGCTTTCGGCGCGCTCGCGTTGGTGGCGAAGCTGATCGCATGGGGCGGGCGGCGTGTGCTGCGGCCAAGCTGGCCGTTCGTGTGGCGGCAGGGCTTGGCGAATCTCTATCGGCCGAACAACCGCACCGTGATGCTGATGCTGTCGCTGGGGCTTGGGACGTTCCTCATGCTCACGTTGTATCTCACGCACGCCACGCTGCTGCGCGAGCTGTTCCCCGAGCAGGGCGGCACGCGGCCCAACGCGATCTTGTTCGATGTGCAGACTGACCAGCGCGAGGCCGTCGCCGGGCTGGTCCGCGAGCTGGGGCTGCCGCTGTTCGGTCAAGCTCCGGTGGTCACGATGCGGCTGCACACCGTGAAGGGGCAGCCGGTCGAGGCGCTGCTGAATGACAAGGCGCGGACCATTCCGAACTGGGTGCTGCGCCGCGAGTATCGCTCGACTTATCGCGAGCAGCTCGTCGATTCCGAGCGCTTGGTCGGCGGCGTGTGGGTGAGCCGCGCGGACGCGGACGCAGCGGTGGTGCCCGTGTCGCTCGAGGACGGAATCGCGAAGGATTTGCAGGTGAAACTCGGCGACGAACTCGAATTCGACGTGCAGGGGCTGACGGTGAAGACGCGCATCGCCAGCCTGCGGAAGGTGGACTGGCGTCGGGTGCAGGCGAATTTCTTCGTCGTGTTCCCGGCGGGCGTGCTCGAGGCCGCGCCGGGATTTTACATTCTCACGACGCGGATCAATTCCGCCGCGGACTCGGCGCGACTGCAAAAGGCGGTGGTGAAAAACTTTCCGAACGTCTCGACGATTGATCTCACCATCGTGCTGCAAACGCTGGACGGGCTGCTGACGAAGGTGTCGTTCGTGCTGCGGTTCATGGCGTTCTTCACGGTCGCGACGAGCCTGATCGTGCTCGGCGGCGCGGTGCTGACGGGGCGTTACCAGCGCATCCAGGAGAGCCTGCTGCTGCGCACGCTCGGGGCGTCGCGCGCGCAGATTCGGCGCATTTTGTTTGCCGAATATCTGCTGCTCGGCCTCTTCGCCGGGCTGACGGGCGTGCTGCTGGCGCTGGGCGCGAGCTGGGCGCTGGCGGCGTTCGTGTTCAAGGTCAGCTTCGCGCCGTCGCTCTGGCCTAACGTGATCGCGCTCGCCGGGGTGTCAGCGTTGACGGTGGTGACGGGGTTGGCGACAAGCTGGGGCATCGCGAATCATCCGCCGCTGGAGATTTTGCGCGCCGAGGGGTGACGGGAAGACGCCTTGGATGAAAGCTACCGTCGAATGACTTCAAACCAAGTCCATGATGCCAAACTTAAGAACTGACCACTTTTCAGTTTCCAAATACTCCTGCCAACACTCTTGACACCAGCCCGCTTTGCCTCGCAGCGATTGTGGCGGCTCGGGTTTCGCATTGCCAAACCGCGTGGACCGGATAACTCTTCGCGTATGAGCAACATCGTGGAAATCGAGGCTGCATTAATGGAATTGCCTCTAAAAGATGCGCATGGAATCGCCCAGTGGTTACAAAACTATCTGGACCAGCAGGGTTTGACCACGCCCGCCGCCGAATCATCCCAGCCAACAATCACACTCCCTGACTACGCGGCTCGAAGACAAATGACGTTTGGTAACAAAGTGCTACCCAATATGGTATTGTTGGGGCGTGAACAGGAACGTTGGTGAAAATCTACACCGATACCAGCGTCCTGTTCTCCCTTTACGTCACCGACGCCAATTCCCTCAAAGCCGATGCGTGGCGACGGGCCAATCCTGTCCCGATTGCCTTTACGAGCTTCCATCGCCTCGAACTCCGTAATGCCTTGGGACTTGCGGTGTTTCAGCAACGCCTGACAATCGAGGAAGTCGGTGCAGCTTGGCAACAGGTTCAACAAGACTTGGCTGGGGGGCTTTTGGTCGACAAACCAATTTTATGGGGGCAATTGATTCGGGAAGCGGAGGCATTGGCGGAACATCACACTCCAAGTATTGGTAGCCGGAGTCTCGATATTCTGCATGTTGCAGCCGCATTGGTGTCGGGAGCGATTAAGTTCTGCACGTTCGATGCTCGGCAGGTAAAACTGGCTCAACTTGCAGGCCTCCAGGTACAACCGTAGTTGCGATGAAACCCACTTCTACTTCATTCGTTGATTTCCACGATACGATCAGAGCCATACTGGATGACGAAGATAAGGAAGTCCATAGCGCGTACAAGATTACCGAGAAACTCAAATGCGTTTTGAAGGTCTATCCTATTCCGGGTTACAAAATCAGCGATGATGGATCTGGTGTTGAACCCGCTTTGACTCCAGATTCGGCACCCGAAGCCTACGCTCTGTTAGTTAAAAGGGCGGCGTTAATGTTTCCGCGATCATTGACGCCTGACCGAACAATGAATTTGGAATCTGAAATCTATTTGTTGGAAAATTACTGAATCAAAGATCTCCTTCACGCCGCGTGTGAGGGAAAAAATGGTGGTTCAACATGAACGAATGGAAAGATGTGTCAAATCTGGCTGAACAGCTCGACTTTTTCGAGGAACGCTATGGGGTCAAGATTCAAGGGCTATTTATCACTTCAAACGACGAGTTTAGAATTATCATTACAGGAGAACTGTATGCGCGTGAAGGGAATAAACTCACAAAGGATATTCAGTTGATTATAACGGTTCACGATGTGGACGGCAGGATTGTTGACAGAGGTCAAATTGATTTCCAAGCGGCGTGGTTTTTTGCCTTCCGGGCGTTTTCAATTTCATTCAATCTCCCGATCAGTCTAAGTAAAGTTGCAAAGGTGCGCGTTTATCCTCAGTCAATTTGTTGAAAACCTAGATATGGAAAGGAAATCTTCTGATTTAACCGAAGCGCAGGAACATACTTTGTTCACAGTTGGGGACGCTCTTTTGCATATCCAGACCTTGGAATTTGTGCTTTCACGTTGCTTAACCTGTGTTTTCCCTCCCGAGGCCGAGATGACCACCGATAGGCTTTATGCCTTGGACGCGCAGAATCAATCAAAGACGCTCGGTCAGTTGCTGAAAACTTTGCGTAACACCGTAGAGATCGAACCGGAATTCGACAGCCGGCTGCGGAACTATTTGGAAAAGAGGAATCTATTTGTTCACGGTTTGTTCCTAGACGAACGCTTTGATTTCAATACTGATGAAGGATGCGGCAAGCTCACAGCTTTCCTCGACGACGTTTATGATGACGTAGAATACCTTAGAACCGTGTTTACGGCTGTTTATGCCCAATGGCGGAAAGCTCTTGATGGAGAGGAACTGGGGTTAGAGAATATGAGTCCAACGGATAGGGCCAAATGGGAGAAGTACATGGAAAAGCATGAATCTGCCGAGATCCTAACAATGCGATTGAAGCCCGGAAGGACAATGGGAATTGGATTTTTCCCGAGTGAGATATGAGTGAAAATAACGATCTTACACATCTTTTAGAACGCCTTGAAGCGTTCGAGGACAAATTTGACCTGCGCTTGAGCGCTTTGTCGGCTTTTATTGGAGAGTTTACGACAGAAGTGTGGGTAGGCGGAGAACTGCACCCGCGAGAGGGAATGCAATTGAAACAACCCATCTTCCTAAGTGTTGATAGCTATGACGCAGCCGGACGATTTGTTGGTGGGTCAGGTCTTCACTTAAAGCCAGAGCAGGTCTATGGCTACTACCCGTTCAGCGTTGTATTTCGTCCGCGCGTAGCAGTAGCAGACCTCGCCAAAATCAGAATATTTCCGATGCCTTGGAAGCCCAAACCTGGGGAATGATGCTCTCCGCGATTCGCAATTCTCTCTTGGCAGAGGCTCGTAGTTCTCCTGCCCTCCTCTCGGATTTGGCGGGCTTGGAAACCTATATTGCGGAGAGTTACGACAGTCGCTCGTTCGTGGAACTCCTCCAAAACGCTGACGATGCTGGAGGGTCCAGGTTTAACGTACTACGGTCTGAGGATTTTCTATTGGTGGCCAATGACGGGCACCCTTTCACTCCCGCTGACTTTGAAAGTCTTTGTCGCAGCGCGGCTTCGGTCAAGCATCGTGGCGCAAGCATCGGCTATCGTGGTATCGGCTTTAAATCGGTGGTGGGCTTTGCCGAAGTTGTTCATGTGTTGAGCGGTGACTTGGAAGCGACATTTTCCCGCGAGAGGACAGCACGAGCAATTCCGCAGGCTACGCGGGTTCCGCTTATCCGTATTCCCCACCAGCTTGAGGCAACCGACCGGGTGCGATTTGGCGGGGCGGTGGAGCGGCTAAATGAGGCCGGTTTCAACACTGTGTTTGTGTTTGCCGGCCTAATTGCCAGTGGCATTGAAGCTGAGTTTTCGGCTTTCGACCCGACTTCTCTGCTGTTTCTGCGAAACATCCAGCAGGTGGAACTCCAGGCAGGAATCGAGTCCATCATCACCATCAGACGCGAGGCCAGAAAACGGGGTAGGCGGACACTGCGGCTTGCCACCGCGGAAGGGGATTCACAGTGGAGCGTGTTCGACGGAGACGGGGTTTCCCTTGGCTTCGTCCATGACGAGTCGGGGATCGCTCGGTTGCCGGAGCGTCAGGCGGTAGTTCACGCGTTTCAGCCCAGTCATGAACCCACAGGGTTTGCTTTTAAGTTGAATGGTGACATCAGCACTGACCCTTCGCGCACGCGCATCGTTCTGGATGACCGCACAGCAACAGTCATCTCAGCGACGGTAAAGCTCATCGTGGAACTCATACGTCAGTGTTTGTTCGCTTCGTTCGACTCGCGACTGATGGCAAGCTTGGTTCCAGTTTCTGACCCACGCATGGTCATTTTCCAACGGCGTTCCTTTCGCACTGAGTTGTTCGCTGCACTTCAACGCGAGGCAAAGGGCACGTTTGACGCAGTGTTCTGTCGGCCGCCTTGGTTGAATGCGGTGGATTTCGAGAACTTGTCCAAAGCAGCGGGCATCAAGGCGGTTCCGCGGAAATTTGAAGGCGTTGATGGTCTCGCGGCTTTTTTAATGTTTCTCGGTGCTAAGGAGGCTACGTTCCGTACAATCGAGCCGGCGTTAGAACGCATCGTCCCTTCCAATACGGGTGCCGCAGAGATTGTGGCCCATCTCACGAATCTTCATTCCATGCGTCAAATCGAGCCAGAATCACTGAAGCCATCGTGGAGACTATGGCAGTTCGGAGACCGGATTCTGTCGATGGAAGAGGCCAAACAGGAAACCTCGTCGCTGGCGGCTGCGTTTGTTGAGAAAGTCGCGGAAAAGGCCAGCAGCAGCACAGAACTGCGACGTCTGGTGGCAGCCATGACCGACGCCGCAGTTGCAACACGAGTGCTGCCAGAAGCGAAGGAACCGGGCAGGCCGGGAACGCCAAACCAATCGCCTCAAGCTTTTCAACAGCTACCGATCAGCCTGAAGCGTTGGCGAGGTGCCGAGCAGCAAGTTTTGGCGCTCCTCACTGCTCGAGGTTGGAAGGTGGAGGATGTAAGCCGTCAAAATATCGGCTATGATATCGAAGGGCGGACTCCGGAGGGTGAAGAGGCCTATGTTGAAGTCAAAATGATAGAGCACACTTCCCAGCCATTCACGCTAACGAGTAACGAAGAGGCCGTAGCCCGACAGAAAGGCAAGGCATACCGATTGGCGATTGTAAGACAGACAAACAACAGCCTTGAAGTGGCGTTTATCGAAGACCCCATTAACAAGCTGAAACTCACTCGCCAATGCCGCCAATGGGTTTGGGAATGTCAGGCTTATGAGTTTGCTCCAGAGCGGTATCAGCTTGAGTAGTTGCTGCGTGTTTGTCTCCGTGATAACGAAAGCCGAAGCGGAGTCAGAATTTTCCTCCAGATGAAATTGATTCGGAGGATCCCGGCAACGGCGTGTCAATCGACCGGGCAGTATATGTGTATCTCGTGTCGGACTGCGCCATTATCGCCACCAATCGGGCCAATCCAGTGAACAACCCGCTCAACTTTGCCGTAGCATACTCGCGTATCACCACAAGTTAGTGAATCGCCGACTTGAATTGAGAGAAACGGTGTTTCAGACTCAATAGTTCGAGACAATGTTTCTCCCTCGTAAATTGACATGGAGTATTTCATTAGTGCCATGGCAGCTATATATGTGGCATCGTTGGAAATAGCAAGCATTTACTTGGTTTTCCTCATTCGCAAAGGAGTCAGTTCTTGATATTGACAACTGCTCAAGTTGCAGCCGCGCTGTGCCCGCCACCACGCGATGACTTCGGCTTGGTGGCGGACGGCATCCCGCAGTGCCAAACCAATCCCTCGCCGCTGAAACTCTCCGGCGAATGATTTCGAGCCAGCCCCTTGTCGCCAAACTCATGAATTGACTCCTCTTACTGACTCGTTTTCTCGGACGGCTACACCTCGCCATAGAAGCCTTTTACCAACGCTGCTTGAAGCCGGTCGGCTTCGGCGGGATCGCTGGCATTCAACATGCGCCGGGCTAGTTCGGTGAGTTCTACGCCGGAGAGCGGGCGGCGTTGCTCGAGCAGCTTCGTGTGGCGCACGACCTCGGCCAGTTCCGTGGGCGGCAGGCAGTCAATTTCGTGGATGATCTCAGCGGCTGTCATAGGGCCAAAGTAGAGAGTTCCACGGTGACGGTCAATTCTGCGAGGGCGTTTCAACAGCGGATGATTTCGTGGCACGCGGGTTTTCCGCGAGGGCGCGGAAAACGGCACCCGGGGGCGGGCGCGCTCCCCGGCGAGGAGCGGCGCGGTCAGCTGGCCGGCGCGGGGATGGCGGATTCGAGGGCGGCGAGGGCGGAGACGGCGGCTTCCCAGTCCTTGGTAGCGACGTCGAGTTCGGATTGGGCGCCGAGGACTTCGCGGTTGAGGTGCATGGCGCGGCCGACGGTATTGTAGGTTTCGGTTTTTTCGAGTTCGTGCTCTTCCAGGGCCCCGCGATCCGGGGACGATCAGATTTCCGCGGGTGTCGCCGGTGCCGCACGGTCGGTTCGTGCCGGGTGCCTTCGCAGGTGCCAGTCCGGATGGGAGCCAGTTAGTGCTCGGCGGGGGCAGTCCTCACTTATGACACTCCGCGGACGCGACTGCGGTGCCGCCGTGGTTGGGCTGGCGTTGCCCTTCCGCGCCACGCTAGATTCGCCGCCCTATGCACCCCGTAAGCATCATTGCCGCGCTGATGATTTCGCTGAACCTCACGCCCCTTGTCACGCCCGGCCTGCTCTTCGCCGCCGAGCCTGCCACACCCAAAACCGCCAGCCCGCCGCTCTCGCCCGCGGAGTCGCTGAAGAAGCTCCACGTCCCCTCCGGTTTCCGCGTCGAGCTGGCCGCCGCCGAGCCGCTCGTGCTCGATCCCGTCGCCTTCGACTGGGACGAACGCGGCCGCCTCTGGGTCGTCGAGATGGCCGACTATCCGCTCGGCATGGACGGCAAGGGCAAGCCTGGCGGACGCGTGCGCATCCTCGAGGACACCAAGGGCGACGGGCATTACGACAAGGCCACGCTCTTCGCCGACGGCTTGAATTTTCCCAACGGCATCCTCACCTGGCGCGACGGCGCGATCATCACCGCCGCGCCGGAGATTCTGTTTCTGCGCGACACCGACGGTGACGGGAAGGCCGACGAGCGTCGCGTGCTCGTGAGCGGTTTGCAGGAAGGAAATCAGCAACTGCGCGCCAACGGCCTGCGCTGGGGCCTGGACAACTGGGTCCATGTCGCCATCGGCGGGCATCACGGCAAATACGGCGTGAACACGCGGCTCAAGTCCGTGCGCACCGGCGAAAGCGTGCTCGTCGGCAGCCGCGATTTTCGCTTTCGCCCCGACACCGGCGAACTCGAACCGCAGAGCGGCCCGACGCAGTTCGGCCGCAACCGCGACAACTGGGGCCGCTGGTTCGGCACGCAAAACTCGAACCCGCTCTGGCACTACGTCCTCCCCGACCATTACCTGCGGCGCAACCCGCACTTCGGCGCGGCGCAGACGCTCGTGCAATTGCTCACGCCGCCCAACCCGCCCGTCTTTCCCGCCAGCCCGCTGGAGAAGCGCTACCACAGCTTCACGCAGGCGGGACATTTCACCTCGGCCTGCGCGGGCATGATCTACCGCGACAGCGTGCTCTTTCTCGGCATCGAGACGCACGGCTTCGTCTGCGAGCCGTTCCACAATCTCGTCCAGCACGTCCGCCTGACCGACAACGGCGTCACGTTCTCCGCGCGCCGCGCGACCGAGGACGGCCCGCTGGATTTCTTCGCCAGCGAAGACCGCTGGTGCCGCCCCGTGATGATGCGCGAAGGCCCCGACGGCACGCTCTGGGTCGCCGACATGTATCGCTACATGATCGAGCATCCCGACTGGCTGCCGAAGGAAGGCAAGGCCGAGCTGTTGCCGCACTACCGCGAAGGCGATGACCGCGGCCGCATCTATCGCGTCAGCCGCAGGGCCACGCCAGCCTTTCGCGCGCCGCGTTTCGACCAGCTGAACACCGCGCAACTCGTCGCCGCGCTTGACACCTCGAACGGCTGGCAACGCGATAAGATCCAGCAACTGCTCCTCTGGCGCGCCGACAAAACCGCCGCGCCCGCACTGCGCGAACTCGCCCGCACCAACGCCCATCCCCTCACCCGTCTGCACGCGCTTTGCACACTCGACGGCCTCGGCGAACTCGAACCCGCCGCCGTCACCCGCGCTCTCGCCGACGGGCATCCCGGCGTGCGCGAGAACGCGCTGCGCCTGGCGGAAACGCGCTTCACGCCGGAAGTCCTCGCCGCCGCCGTGCGCCTCGCGGGCGACGCCGACGCAAAGGTCCGCCTGCAACTCGCCTTCTCCCTCGGCGCCGCCACCAACGCTCTCGCCGGCGAAACCCTCGCGCGCCTCCTCACCGCGAACGCCGCCGAACCCATGCTCGTCGCCGCCGTGATGAGTTCCACGATCCCGCACCTGCGCCCGCTCATCACCGCCGCCAGCCGTGCTGAAGCAGGCGGATCAGGTGCATTGATCGAACCGTTGCTGACGATCGCGCTCGGTGTGAACGACCGCGACGCCCTCGCGCAATTGCTCGCGCCCACGCTCACGCCCGCCGCCGCCGGTGCGCGCCACACGCCCGCCCAGCTCGCCGCTTTCACCCGCCTCCTCGACCAGCTCGCCCAACGCAACACCACGCTCGAAAAACTCCGTGGTACCACCGCGACCGACGACGCCCTTGCGCGCCTGCTCGAGCACGCCCGCGTCATCGCGACCCAGGCGCGCGCGACCACGACCGACACCAACGCGCCCGCCGCGGACCGCATCGCCGCCGCCAGCCTGCTCAGTCGCGATCCCGCCACGCGCGGCGAGGCCGTGACCTGGCTCGCCGCTTGGCTCGCGCCGCAGCACCCCGCCGACACGCAGGCCGCCGCGATTCGCGCCCTGGCCGTCACCGGCGCGCCCGAAGTGCCCGCCGTGCTCGCCAAGGGGTGGGCCATCCTGAGTCCCACCCCCCGGCTGGCCGCGCTGGCCGCGTGGTTCAGCCGCGAGCCGTGGGCGTTCGATCTGGTCCAGCGCGTCGGGCGCGGTGAACTCCCCGCCACCATCTTGGACACGACCCAGCGCGACCGCCTGCTCAAGCACGATTCCAAACGCGTGCAACAACTCGCCGCCAAAGCCTTTGCCACCACGGCGTCGCCCGCGCGCAGCAAGGTCGTGGACGCCTTTCGCCCCGCCCTGAAGCTGGTCGGCGCGCCCGCGAAGGGTCGCGAGATTTACCTCCGCCTCTGCGCCGTCTGCCACCAGCGCGGCGACGACGGCAAGGACATCGGCCCCAACCTCGTCTCCGTCGTCGAGCATCCGCCCGAGAAACTCCTCGCCAGCATTCTCGATCCGAGCGCGGACATTCAGCCCGGCTACAGCGCCTATACCTGCACGCTCCAGAACGGCGAGGAATTCTACGGCCTCGTCGCCGCCGAGACCGCCAACAGCGTCACGCTGAAACTCGCCGACGGCTCGCCGAAAATCGTCCTCCGCAACCAGCTCGCCACCCTCCGCAGCCAGAACTTGTCGCTCATGCCCGAGGGCCTCGAAGCCGGCCTCACGCACCAGGACATGGCCGACCTCCTCGCCTTCCTCCGCACGCCGGTGACGGGTGGCAAGAAGTGAGCTTGGAAAATGCAGTCGGAATTGCGGCGAGGGCGGTAACCGGAAACGCCGCGAAGGTTTTGCCGCGGCGCGGACGGCCCGTCCCCATTTCGTCGCCTCCCATTCCGGTGCCCCAAATTCCCCTGCCAAAATCGCCTTTGCTCTTGGGCGGCTGTCGCCACCGCCGCCAACACGAACCCGTGTGTTCTCCGCGCATAATCCCGGGCGCAAATCGGCGGCAGTTTCCGCCCCCCCCAACCATTTCACCCGCTGCGACCGGGGGCCGGTCGCGCTCCGCTTGGGCTGCGGCTCCGCAGCGCAATGCTCAGCGCAGCTATGCGATCCGGTCGGCATTTGCGACTTAATCGTCCTGCCGGCCTTTCGGGTTGACCGCACCGAACACGCGGGGAAAGGTGGCGGCGCTCAAACTATTCCTCTCTATGAAAACACTGAAATCTCTCGCCCTGCTGGCTGCTGTTGCGGTTGCGGGTTGTCTCTCCACCTCGGCGGTTCGCGCGGCGGACTACGAGCCGGTCGTCGGCCTCCAGACCTGGACTTGTCGGAACATGAAGTTCGATGAGGTCGTCGCCTTCGCGGTGAAGCACAAGCTCAAGCAAATCCAGATGATCGGCTCGCACATGGACCCGAACGCGCCACCCGAGGAGACCAAGCGCAAGCTGGCGATTCTCGCCGAGAAGGGGCTGGCTTGTTACACGTTCGGCGTCGCGGGCACCTCGCCGGACAAGGAGAAGAACCGGAAGCTCTTCGAGTTCGCCAAGCTGGTCGGCTGCAAGCTGATCGTGGTCGAGCCGAAGAACGACAAGGCGCTGTGGGACGGTCTCGAGGAGCTCGTGAAGGAATACGACATCAAGCTGGCCATCCACAACCACGGCAAGGATTCGGTGTACGGCACGCCGGAGAAGGTGTGGTCGGTGCTCAAGAACCGCGACAAACGCATCGGCGTGTGCATGGACGTGGGGCACATCACCGGCGCGGGATTCGATGCGGCGAAGGCGTTTCGCGAGTACGAGGGTCGCGTGTACGACATCCACCTCAAGGATAAGAAAATCGAAAAGGTCGCCGGCAAGGACGTGATGCTCGACGTGAAGATCGGCACCGGCTCGGCGAATTACAAAGACCTCCTCGCCGAACTGAAGAAGGCCAATTGGAACGGCGTGATGGCGATCGAAACCGACGACAAGGGATTTGCCAACGAGCCGACGGAGTTCGTCGCGACGGCGATCGAGTACGTCCGCACGAACAAGCCGTGAGTTTGTGAGCCGCTGAATTTTCTCCAGCACCCCAAAACAGCACCACGCCAGGCCCTGCGAAAGCGGGCCTGGCGTTTTTTGTTTCCCAGCCCGCCTTTGTAGGAGACGACGTGGGGAGGCGCTAACCGTTTCCACGAGCGGCGCGTGTCGGAGAAAGAAGGTCAAAGACTCCTCACGTCGTCTCCTACAAGAACTCGCAAGCAGGCCGCACGCGCTCCCCATCTTGTAGGAGTCGAGGTAACGAGACTCTAACCTCCTTCCGCGAGAGGCCCGTCCGAAACCACCGCACGCCGCATCGTGAAACCACGCTCCGATTCCACGCGCCTTGACCAAGTCGCGTCCCTGAGACTCAGGCCGCGTCTCGCGTGAAAAAGGTTAGAGTCTCGTTACCTCGACTCCTACAAGGGCGGAGTTGCCCGCCTCCCGCGCTCCCGGACGCCGGTTGAATTTATCCGGGAGTCCATAGTCGGCACACGGTCACTGAGACTTCCTGAAATGCTTTTCTACCAACGCCAGCCGAGTCGTCCCGCCTTCCGGTCCGCAGAGCGATCTCGCCGAGTTTGTCTCGCTGCGACCGCGCTCATGCTGCTCGTCGTCTCCGTGATCTGGCCTGCGTTCCTGCGTGCTGAAACCAAGAGTAAAACCGTACCCAAACTCGGCGGGATGAAGGCCGAGGAAGCCAAAGCCTGGTGGGCCTTCCAGCCGCTGCCACCAGCCGATCCCACCCCCACGCCCGCGAAGATCGACGCCTTTCTCAACCGCCAACTCGCGTCGCAATCGCTCGCCCCGAACCCGCCTGCCGACCCGCGCACCTTGCTTCGCCGCGCGACCTACGACCTCACCGGCCTGCCGCCGACATCGGACGAGGTGGACGCCTTTCTCGCGGATCATTCGCCCGACGCTTTCGCCAAAACCATCGGCCACCTGCTCGCCTCGCCGCAATACGGTGTGCAGTGGGGCCGCCACTGGCTCGATGTCGTGCGCTACGCCGACACCGCGGGCGAGAACACCGACCGCCCGCTCCCGCACGCCTGGCGCTATCGCAACTGGGTCTTCGATGCCTTTAACCGCGACCTGCCCTACGACCAGTTCGTGCGCCTGCAACTCGCGGGCGACATCCTCAACGCCGCGCTCCCCGAGCGGGAGCACAGCGAAGGCATCGTCGCCACCGGCTACCTCGCCATCGCGCGGCGCTTCGGTCACGACATCGACAAGGACATCCACCTCACGCACGAGGATGTGATCGACAATGTGGGGAAGAATTTCCTCGGCCTCACCGCCGGCTGCGCGCGCTGTCACGATCACAAATACGACCCCATCACCGCCGAGGATTACTACGCGCTCTACGGCATCTTCAACAGCACGCGCTTCGCCTTCCCCGGCTGCGAGCCGAAAGGCAAGCCGCGCGACCTCGTCCCCCTCCTGCCGCAGGCGCAGGTCGATGCCCTCATGAATCCCTGGCGCGAACGCACCGCCCGAGCCACCGCCGCCAACAAACGCCGCGCCGATTCTCTCGCTGCCGTCGGCAAAGCCATGCGCGACGCCACGCGCATCCTCTCCGCCACCAACGTCAACGAAGGCACCTCGGTCACCTTCGCCGCCGGTGCGCGCGTCCCGCTCGAACGCATCACCGTGCGCGTCGGCGAGGTCCTGCAGCTCTCGATTTCGCCCAACGCGAATCACGGTGCCGACACCACCTTGATTGAATGGAGCATCCGCGAAACCACCGGCGCGCGTCGCGAATGGAGCGTCGCCGAACTGGTCCCGAATCTCACGGACGCGAATCCGCACGCCGGCGCGCACGGCGCGACGTGGTGCTTTCTCGAATCGACCGCCGGTGCCGCATTCCTCACCGAAAAAAAGGACGCCATCAGCAGCAACAACGCCCTGAAATCATGGAGCCTCGGCAGCGAGCCGTCGGTGCTCGTCAATGCCTCCGCCGAGCCGGTGAAAGTGTGGACCACGCTGCCGGCGCGGTCGTTCTTCGTCCATCCGGGACCCAAGCGCCCCGTCGCCGTCGCGTGGGTGAGTCCGCTCGACGGCGAGGTCGCGATCACCGGCCGCGTGACTGATGCGCACCCGCTCGCCACCGGCGACGGCGTGTCGTTTCAACTCGAACACATCGGCGCTCCCGCCGCCGGCCCCGCGCTCGTCAGCCTCGGCAAAACCCCGCCCGGCCCGGCGGTCGAAGTCGAACCCGCGCCCGCCATTCCCGTCGCCTACGCCGTGGTGGAAAGCACCGCGAAAAACGTGCCCCTGCAACTGCGCGGCGAACCGGACAAACCCGGCGACGAAGTGCCGCGCCGCTGGCTCACGGTCTTCGGCGGCGACCTCGTTCCGGCCAATGCGGGCAGCGGCCGCCGGCAGCTCGGCGATTGGATTGCGCCGCATCCACTGGCCGCGCGCGTGATGGTGAACCGCATCTGGCAAGGGCATTTCGGCAACGGCCTGGTGCGTTCGCCGAACGACTTCGGCACGCGCGGCGACGCTCCCACGCACCCGGAATTGCTCGACTGGCTCGCGTCGCAATTCGTCGCCAGCGGCTACCGCGTGAAGGCGATGCACCGGCTCCTGATGAACACCGCCGCCTACCAGCGCAGCAGCGCGCGTCCCGCGGACGCCGTGCGCGCGGACCCCGACAACCGCCTGCTCGCCCGCTTCCCGCGCCGCCGCCTCAGCGCCGAGGAAATCGGCGACAGCCTGCTCGTCGCCGCCGGACAACTCGACGCCACGCCCGCCGAGGCGCATCCCTTTCCGCCCGAAACGACCTGGAATTTCACACAGCACGCGCCCTTCAACGCCGTGTATCCGACCACCAAACGCAGCGCGTTCCTGATGGTCCAGCGCCAGCGGCGTCATCCCTTCCTCGCGCTGTTCGACGGTGCCGATCCCAACGCCAGCACGCCCGTCCGCCAGACCACGACCGCCCCGACGCAGGCGTTGTATTTCATGAACGACCCCTTCTTTCACGCCCAGGCCGCGAAGCTCGCCGCGTCCCTGCTGCCCCTGCCCGATGACCCCGCGCGCCTTTCACGACTCTTCCGCGCCGTGTTCCAACGCGGGCCGTCCGCGGCCGAGCGCGAACACGCCTCCCGCTTCCTCGCCACCTATCCCGCCACCCCGGATGAAAAATGGTCCGCATACGCCCGCGTGCTGCTCGCCGGGAATGAGTTCATCCATCTCGATTGAATCCATGACCTCTCGCCCCTTCCCCCGCCGCACCTTCCTCCAGTCCGCCGTCGCGGGTTCGCTGCTGTTTCCCGGTGTCGTGCGGCAGTTGCTCGCGGACAGCGGTGATCCGCTTGCGCCGCTCCCGGCGCAGTTTCCCGCCAAGGCCAAGCGCGTGATTTTTCTGTTTATGACCGGCGGCGTCTCGCACGTGGACACCTTCGATCCCAAGCCCGCCCTCACGCGCGATCACGGCAAGGAGATCAAGGCCGACCATCCCGAGATCAAGAACCGCCCCGGCTACGAGCGCATTTTTCTCAAGCGCCCGCAGTGGGAGTTCGCTCCGCACGGCCAGTGCGGCACCGAGGTCAGCACGCTGTTCCCGCACGTCGCGACCTGCGTGGACCAGCTCGCGCTCATCCGCTCGCTGCACACCTCGCACTCGAACCATTACAACGCCACGCTCGGCATGCACACCGGCTCGTTCGCGTTCGCGCGGCCGAGCCTCGGGTCGTGGGTGAGCTACGGGCTGGGCACGGTGAACCGCAATCTGCCGTCTTTCGTGGTCATCGCGCCCAAGCAGACCTACGCCGGCACGCAGGTCTATGCGAACGACTTCCTCCCCGGCGCGCATCAGGGCACGCTCGTCGTGCCCGGTCCCGAACCGGTCGCCAACATCGCGCCGCGCACGCCCGCCGGCCGCCAGGCGCTCGAACTCGCCGCACTGCAATCATTGAATGAAGCCCACCTCGTCCCGCGCGACGCCGACCCGCTGCTCGCCGCGCGCCTGCGTTCCTTCGAGACCGCGTTCGGCATGCAGATGGCCGTGCCCGACGCCTTCGATTTCCAAACTGAAAACGCGGCGACCCTCGCGAGCTACGGCCTGCAACGCGGCCAGACCACCGGCTTCGGCTGGCAATGTCTCGCCGCACGCCGCCTCGTGGAACGCGGCGTCCGCTTTGTCGAACTCATCGACACCGGCTCGTCCGGCAACTGGGATGCGCACGGCGACATGATGTCGCATGTGCCACTCGCGAAGAACGTGGACCAGCCCGTCGCCGCCCTCCTGCGCGATCTCCAGCAGCGCGGAATGCTCGACGACACGCTCGTTGTGTGGACCACCGAGTTCGGACGCACGCCGTTCAACAACACCGCCGACGCGAAGGGCCGCGAGCATCATCCTTGGGCCTTCAGCTCGTGGCTCGCAGGCGCGGGCGTGAAGCGCGGCATCGTCCACGGCGCGACCGACGAGCACGGCCTGCGCGCGGTCGAACAACCCGTCCACGTCCACGATTTCCACGCCACCATCCTGCACCTCATGGGCTTCGATCACGAGCGCCTCACCTACCGCCACGCCGGCCGCGACTACCGGCTCACCGACGTCTTCGGCCACGTCGTGCGCGAGGTTCTCGCATGAAACTGAGGTGCATGAAACCGCATGGCAGAAAAATGGGGGGCAGAAAAATAGGGCTGACATATTTCTGCCCCTCATTTTTCTGCCTCTTCCTTCTCCTTGCACTCACCACTCACTCCCCCGCTGCACCCGCCGCGCCCCACTGGTCCTTCCAACCGTTGAAGCGTCCGGAGGTTCCGCTGCTAAGTGCGGAAGTAACCAGGGAAGGAATGAGTAATAGAGTAATAAGCGCAAAGTCCGGGCCGCGTCCCCACACACTAATTACTAACTCACTAACCACTAATTACTTTTTCTCCACCAATCCCATCGACGCCTTCCTCTTCGCCAAACTCCCGCAACCCAACCCCACCCTCGCTCCCGAGGCCGACGCGCGCACTCTCATCCGTCGTCTCTACTTCACCCTCCTCGGCCTCCCACCTACCCCAGCCGAAGTCGAAGCCTTCGCCGCCGATTACTCCCCCAATTCGTCACTCGAAATTCGCAATTCGAAATTCCAAGCGCTGCTCGACCGCCTCTTCACCTCCCCCCACTTCGGCGAACGCTGGGCGCGCCACTGGATGGATGTCGTCCGCTACGCCGACACCCACGGCACCGAGCACGACGCCTGGCTCCCACACGCCTGGCGCTACCGCGACTACCTCATCCGCGCCTTCAACGCCGACCTTCCCTTCGACCAATTCGTCCGCGAACACATCGCCGGCGACCTTCTCCCCCAACCCCGCTGGAACCCAACCCTCGCCCTCAACGAATCCCTCCTCGCCACCGCGTGGTGGCGTCTCGTCGAATTCAACCAAACCCCCGTCGATGTCAAAGGCGAGGAAGCCATCGTCGTGGACAGCCAGATCGACGCGCTCAGCAAAGCCTTCCTCGGCCTCACCGTCTCCTGCGCCCGCTGCCACGACCACAAATTCGATCCCATCTCCCAGCGCGATTTCCACGGCCTCTACAGCATCCTCGCCAGTACCCGCACCACCATGCGTGTCCTCGATGCCCCCGAGAGACTACACGCCCACGACGCCGAACTCACTGCCCTCAAAACCGAAATCCGCACCGCTCTCGCCGAAACTTGGAAGCAACAAATCGAACACTGGCCCGCTGCCATCCATGTAGCCGCCGACGGGAGGAGGCGGACTTCGACGACTAACTCACCCCCACGTCCGCCTCCTCACGTCGGCGGCTACGAGCTAGAACTCAGCCGCTGGCGCTCCGCCCTCGCCACCGCCGAGACCAACAAATCCCCGCTCGCTCCGCTCCTCAAAACCCTCCGCGCCGGAGCGCCGAGCATTCCTCGGCACGAACCCAATTCCGCGCCTATGCCGAGCGATGCTCGGCGCTCCAATACCTACGCCGACTTCTCCACCGCCTCCGACAACGGCTGGTTCCCTACCGGGGGCTTCACCCACCACACCCCGGCTGGCGATTTCTCCCTCACTACCACCGGTCCCGTCATCCTATCCGCCATCTATCCCGCGGGTCGTTACTCCCATCTTATCTCCGACAAACATCCGGCCACCCTGCGCTCCCCGAACTTCACCATCACCAACCGCTTCATCAGCGCCCTCGTCACCGGCGACAACAACGCCCGCCTCCGCCTCGTCATCGAAAACTTTCAGGGCGACTCCCTACTCTTCACCCAGATCACCCCCAAACTTACCGACCGCGCCACCGTTCGCTGGATCACTCTCCCCATTCGCGACACTTGGCAAAATCGCCGCGCCTATCTCGAACTAACTCCCCGCGATGACTTCCCCTATCTCGGCATCGTTCGCGACGTCACCAAACTCCCCACCGACGGCCGTTCCGCCGCGGGAATAATGCGCGTCATTTTCCACAATGGCGAAACCCTCCCCGAACCACCGGCGCTCCCCGACGAACTCATCGTCGCTCTCCACTCCGCCCGCACTCTCGCACCGCTCCCCACCGACCGCGCCAATCCCGCCCCCACGCCCACCCGCCCTGACCTCGCCAGCGCCCTCACCGCCGCTGCCCGCCGCCCGAGCACGGCCTTCCCCAAGTCTCGCTGCGATGACACCCAAGCCCACC
>BJHT01000012.1 GCA_014193395.1 Verrucomicrobiota bacterium | reverse complement strand
CCGCCCCGGCCTTCGCGCCCTTGCCCGATTTGACATCCGACTGACAACCAAGATGCCACTTCCCGATGCAAGCCGACGCGTAGCCCTGCTGTTTCAGGAACGACGCCACCGTGAGCCGGTCCGCCGCGATGAGCGGCTCGTCATTGCCGCCATCGCGCACGCCCTGCTGCAACCGCGTGCGCCACGCGTAGCGCCCCGTGAGCAACCCGTAACGCGTCGGCGTGCAAACCGCCGACCCGCTGTGCGCGTCCGTGAACGTCATCCCCTCCGCCGCGAGCTTGTCGAGATGCGGCGTCTTGATTTTGCCACGCCCCGGATTGAGGCACTGCACGTCCCCGTAACCGAGGTCATCGGCGAGGATGTAGAGGATGTTTGGTCGGGCGGCGGCCGCACCCGTGCGCGCGGGTTGCGTCTGGGCCATGACCGAGCCGCAGAGCAAGGCGACGAGGAGCACTGCGATGTGGAGAAGGCGAGCTGAACGGGCATTCATAGTTTTGAACAGACGTGGGATTTTCCCAGCCGGGCGGCGGCGCAACGACGAGCAGCGCGTTCTGACATGAAGAATTCGGAAGTTGTGCGTTTCAACTCAGTCTCGTAACGGACGCCAGACTTTTCGCCATCGCGCTCCCCACTCCGGCTTAAAGCTTTCTCAAGTGAACCGGCGCGCTGTCATTCAGCGCACGCACAAGGGCGCAAATCTCCGTGGATGGGTTCGCAGGTGGCGGCGTGTTGGCGTCGCGGTGATAAGCTCTGACCCGCTCCGCATGAACGACCGCTTCGGGCCACTTGGCGATGAAAGTCGGCATCACGGCACGCGCGACATTTTCATCGGTCGAGTAGTCCCTGCCGAGGGCGTGCTTTACCGCGCTCTTGGCGGCGTCGCCGTTCACAAGGTCGCTGCGGGTGGTCTGGCCTTGGATGTGGAGCAGCAACCAAAACTCAAAACAAGGAGTCGAGTGTGCCAGCTTCACTTTCCTGGCAGCGGCGAGGGATTCCACTTCATTCCAGAAGCCTTGCCGGACGGCGACATCCGTGTCCACGACCGCCCACACTTGCTCGAACCGGAGCGGCTCCGTGTGACTCAGTAGCCCCTTCTTTGCCAGTCGTGCGTGAACTTTCACTTCGGTGGCCGCACTCTCGATAACGTGACGAGGGTCGGAAGCCTTGCCCGGCTCCACCCGGATTCTCACCGCAGGAAGCTGCAAGTCGGAGCGAAGCAGTTCGAAATACACGGGCTCCGTGACCTCGCCTTCGGTCACGATGAGGAAGGCATCGCCGGGCTTGGCGGTGGCGTTCGCAGCAGCGGCAGCCGCGCGACGTGCGAGGCTTTGGGCCTTGGCCGCCTGCCACCACGGAAGCTCAGCGCTCATCGGTGGGTTTGCGATTGGCAGGGGGTTCGGAAGGGAACGTGCCGAGCAGTCCTTGCGGTATGAAGGGCACGGCCCCGTAACGCCCGGCCAAGTAGCCACGAACCAGCGACTCGCCTTTGCGAGGAGCGTAGTCGGTCAGTGGATAAAGATGCGATTCACCGCGGTCGTCCTTGTCGGCGAACCACACTTGGTCGCGCCGCAGTAGCGTGGAGTCGAGCAACAGTGGATTGTGCGTAGTGAAAATGACCTGCGCTCCTTTCGGATTCGTCTTCTCGTCGAACAGCAACCGCAGCAGCGCCGTGACCATCAGCGGGTGCATGGAGGTATCCAGTTCGTCTATGCAGACGGTGTAGCCGTTTTCGAGGATGTCGAGCCACGGGCCGGCGAGAGCGAAAAGGCGACGGGTGCCTGCCGATTCACTTCGCCACGGCAAATAGACTGAATCATTCGACTCCCCGCTATGCGCCAATTCGACTTCCTTCCTATCACGCATTTGTCCTGCGATATCGAATTCAGTATCCGAGGGAATGAGCTTCTTCATCGCAGCCTCGAGGGTTTTGTTGAATCCGCTAACAGCCGCCGCGACGTCTGGGGAAAGTTCAGTGGGCTTGATGCGAAAATTGTTAACTCCGATATCCGCGTGACGAACTAGCGCAAAAATTTTTGCAGCAGTCGCATCACCTCTCTCGAGAAGTCGCGCTGTTAACTTATGGTCTTCTTGGGCGCTGAAATCCATGAACCGACGGAAAATAAGGTTCGCCTTAAACCATCGAAACACCGACTCCAACTGCGTATCGCCGAGGCTGATGGCCTTCGAGAGAAAGAGCACGTTCGGAAGCGTGAATTCTTCCTTCTTGGCGTCGCGGCGATAACCGGTCGGCTTGTCGGGTGACCACTTGAAACTCTGTTGCTCCGGCTGCCAGTCACGGCAGAACCAAAGCTGCTCCTTGCCCGAAGGAAACGCCCGCAGCGACTCGTGCCACACGCGTTCCCGTGTCGCCGCGACGCGATACTCGTAGCGCACCGCATCGCTAACGAACACCACGCCGAAGCCCGTAGGCTCGACTGGCTTCCCGGGAGCGAGAGCGAACGGCTCGATTTGGCGAATCGGGTCCTTCGGGTCAGTGGCCTTCGCCGAATTCCTGACCATCCCGGCCAACGCCTCTATCGCCTCAATCAGCGTGCTCTTACCGCCCGCATTCGGCCCGTAGAGCGCCACTCCCTTGAGCCACCGCTGCCGTTTGAGGCCCGGTAGGTCTGTGGAAATGCAGTTGGCTGGCAGCGCTTTGTCGTAGTTGCTCGCTGCCAGATTGAGGGTTTGAGGCTCCCGGAAGGCCCGAAAATTTGATGCGGTAAATTGTAAAAGCATGACTGTGTCCGCTTTCGGCAGCGCGGCATTGGTTGTTTTTTGCAGAATAATCGCGTAAAGCAACCTTTCATTGTCTTTACCTCCTAACTTCTCAGCTGCGCTCGAACACCTGCTCGGGCGGCGGAATGAAGTGGAGGCCTACTGCCGCTCCAACCACGGGATGATCTTCTCCGCCCACTTCGCGGCGTGCTCGCGCAGGCCTTTGGCGCTGAAGTGGACACCCTGACCGTTGCGCTCGCGGAGGTCGCCCTTCAGCGCGTCGCTGTCGGGGCCGGCGAGCGCGAGGCCGTCGCGCCACAGCGAGGCTTGGGCGGCGCGAATGTCGTCGCTGCCTTCGTCGCCGGGGACGTGATAGCTCGCCTGCGCGACGAACCACGGCGCGTCCCAGCCAATCGCGCGGCGTGACTCGCGGATGAGCTGCTCCAGGTGCTCGCGGTAGAGCTTGCCGGGCAACGTGCGCGTCGGGTCTTTCTGGTTCGCGTCGCTCTCGCCCTGATGCCAGAGCACGGCGCGAAAGCCCTGCGGCCCCAGCGCTTTCATCCGCGCGACGAACATCTCGAAGGCTGCGCCTTTGCTGGCCCACTGGCCGTCCGCGAGTTGCTCGACGCGGCCCGTCAGCGTCGGTGGGTTGGGAAACGTCGCGCCCTTGGGGAGCCACTCGCGCACGCTCGTCGCGCCGATGCCGCAGGCAACGAAGCCGACGGGCACGTTGAATTTCTTCACCAGCGCGTCGCCAAGCAGCGGCATGAAACTGCCGCCCCTGCCTCCCGCGCCGGGCTGCGGGTCGTTCGCGATTTGCCAGTTCGTGCCGTCGAAGGCGGCGACGCGGCCCGTCTGCGGCGTCTGTTTCTCCTCGCCGTAGTTCGCCGAGTTCGACTGCCCCGCGACGACGAACACCTCGCCCACGCCGACGTGCTCGACGCCACCGGTAGCGAGCACCTTGCCCGCGTGCGACACGCGCACTTCGAGCCGCCACCAACCGCCGGCTGGCGCTTCGAGCAGGCCGGAAAT
Source organism: Verrucomicrobiota bacterium (assembly GCA_014193395.1). GTDB lineage: Bacteria > Verrucomicrobiota > Verrucomicrobiia > Limisphaerales > BJHT01 > BJHT01. The sequence goes on along the minus strand of BJHT01000012.1, from coordinate 48,097 downwards.
CGCACGCCCAGCCACCTTCGCGTTGAGCTTCTGCCACGCCACGTCCGCCTTCTCGCCGAGGAGCCGCGTTTCGACCACCGCGTCGCCCGGCGCGTCTTCAGAAAGCTGACCGGCAAGCCGGAGCGTGCCCTTCGTCGGCGTGGCGCGCTGCACGACTTGGAAATCACGCGGCGCAGTCAGCGCCAGTTCCGCCGCACCCGCTGAATGGAGGGAAAGCAGGCCGACGAGGACGATCAGCCGGATTGATGTCATGCGGGTGAGCTTGGCTGTTTTCTTTGGCTGGAAGCCACTGTGATTACTCATAGGGCAGGAACGTGCTCACGGCGCGGGCCGTCGAGTCCTGGGCGTCGAACATGATTCCGGCGAGCGGAGCGGCGGTCTTGTGGCGGGCGAGGATGCGGCGCGTCTTCACGTCCACCAATGTGATTTCGTTTGCGTAGGGCGTGGACACGACGGCGACCGAGCCGCTCGGGTCAAACGTCGCCCCGAGTGTGGCGGCGTTGGCAAATCGGCCGGCATCGTGGCGCGCCTTCTCGGTGCCGTCCATCGCGTCGAAGACCACCAGGCCGCCGAAGGAATAGACTGCGTAAACCTCACTCCCATCGGGCGAGTAGGCGGTGCGGCCCAAGTGGCCGTATTCCTTCGCGGGTTTGCCTTTGGCCAGCACTTGCCACGTCTCGGTCGAGAGCCGCGCCCAAGTGCGGTTCGGTCCGTCGTCAATGCAGGCGATGAATTCCTTGCCGTTCTTCGCGAGCACTTCCAGCACCGCCCCACCCGGCAGCTCAGCGACCTCGATCTGCTCCGGTGCTGCGAAACGAATCCGCGCGCGCCACGAAGCCCAGCGCCGCGCCGCGCGATTCCAGCGGCTCACGAACAGCCACAGCCCCTGCGGCTGCGGTCCCTCGTCCAGCAGCGCCACCCAGTGGTAACGGGTTGCGCCGCCCTCGTTGGGTTTCTCGCCAGTCGGTGGGAACGCCGCTTCGTAGGGAACGAACGTTTTTTTCTCCAGTTCGATGTAGCCGACGAAGGGTGCTTCGCCCTGAAACGGCAGGGCCGTCCGGCCATCGGGCGTGCGCAAAAAGCTGGCCCCCTCCAGCCAGTAGCGAAGCGATTTATCCAGCGCATCCACGGGACGCGTGCCGGCAAACGCAAACGCCGGCGGCGGCTTCGAGGGAGATTCAATCGTCGCGGATTCCGCCGGGACCACCGCGTAGTTTTTTCCCGCAATGGTCAGGCATGCGGGCAGGGGCGCAGGGTCCGGTTTCGTGGCCGCCAGCGCTGCGCTGGACAACAGCAGCAGCGCCACAGATTGCAGCAGCTCCCGTCGCATGGCCGGCTAGGGATGCAATTCGCGCACGCCCGTCTTCAGGCCGTGCAGCAGCGTCACCTCGGCGTCGGTCAGCGCGCGGTTGAAGACGGCGAGGTCGTCGAGGTGGCCCACGTAGGACGCGCCGAGCACAAGCGCGACGGCTTCGGGATTCCAGCCGAGTGTGAGGTCCCAGTTCTCGATGGTGCCCATGAGCTTGCCGTTGAGCCAGAGCCTGCCCACGGGCTTCTTCGTCTTGTCGTTCAGGTTTTCGAGCGAGAAGACCGCGTGCGTCCACGCCTCGCGCGAGAAGGGCGCGCGTTCGATGTTCACGGCCGGGCGTTGCGCGGCGGTCATCTTCGCCCAGTCGATGCCGGTGGGATTCCAGAGTTCAATCTTCGGACGGATGGCGAAGCGGAAGTGGCGCGGGGCGTCGTCCTTGGACCACTCCAGGAAGATGAAGCCCTTCTTTGTGTCGTCGCCGACGATTTGCACGGGGTCGCAATAGCCCGGTGCCAGGTCCTTGTCCGGGTCGAGCTTCAGCCACACGGAGACGCTCGCGCTCCAATTCGTCGCGTTGTAACCGAGGACGCCCGCGCCCTTGAAGCGCGGCTGGGTGCCGCCCTTCTTGGTGAAATGCAGCCCGCCGCCGAAGCGCCCGCCGTCGGGCACGAGCTTGAGTTCGTCGTTGGCCACGAGCGGGACGGTGCCCTGTTTGCCGCGCGACAACGCGGCTTTGTCGCCGCGCGAGAAGTCGGCGTCGAAGCCCGTGTCGAACGAGGCGTGAAAGGTCAGCGCCTGTTTGAGCGCGGTGGTGTTTTGGGCGTGGACCGCGCCGGAGGAAAGCAGCGCGACACAGAGGGAACTGAGGAGGAGTTTGGGTTTCATGGTGATATGGGTTTGGTTTACCGACGAAAGGAACTACTGCTGCTTTCGCTTCTTCTTCGCGGGCGCCTCGGCGCTCTTGGCTTTGCCGCCGTTCGGGCTGAGCGTTCTCCACCAGTCGGGGCCTTCGGCATCCACGGCGGCGTTGTGCTTGAGGAGCTGCTCGCGCAGCGCGGCGAAACGTTGCGGTTCGGCGGACTTGAGGTCGCTGGCTTCCTTCGGGTCGGTCTTGAGATTGTAGAGCTCGAACTCGGTCAGTTCGGCGTTGGCGAGGATTTTCCAGTCGTCCACGCGCATCGCCACCTTCGCGTTCGGGGCCATGAGCAGCCGCCAATAAAGCGGTTGGGCGCGCTCGAGTTTCGTGGCCTTGCCCATGAGTACGGGCAGCACGTCCACGCCGTCGATGACTCGGTCGGTCGGTGGCTTCACGCCGGCGATGCCGAGCATGGTGGGGAACAAATCACTGCCGACAACCGGCACTTCACTCACGGAGCCGCCGGGGATTTTGCCCGGCCAGCGCGCCAGGCCCGGCACGCGGATGCCGCCCTCGTGCACGTCGCGTTTGCGCCCGCGCAAACCGCCGCTGGAGCCGCGTCCGGGCGTCGTGGTGCCGTTGCCTTCCGGGCCGTTGTCCGAGGTGAAGAACACGAACGTGCTGTCCGCGAGCTTTTGCTCGTCGAGCGATTTCATGAGCAGGCCGAACGCGTGATCCAACTGCGTGACGTTCGCGTGATGCTCGCGCTGCACGTCGTCGGCGAGGTCGGGATAGAGCGCCTTGAACTTGGGATCGGACTTGATCGGATAGTGCGGCTCGTGGGTCCACACGGCGAGAAAGAATGGTTTGGCCGGGTCGCGCTTTTCCTTCAGCCACGTGATCGCCTCACCGACAACCAGCGGCGCAGAATAACCTTCGAGCCGGCCGACCGGCTGGCCGTTGCGGACGAAGTTGCTCGGGTTCTGGTGCGATGGGCCGGCGTTGTTCTGCGTGGCCATCCACCAGTCGTAACCGTGGTCGCCCGGCTGCGGCTGCGCGGGGTGGTTGAAGAGTCCGTTCAAGTGCCACTTGCCGCTGTGGCACGTTGCGTAGCCAGCGCCCTTGAGCAGCTTGGGCAACGTGATCTCGCTCGTGCGCAGATGCACCGGGCCGCCCTCGGCGATCCAGGTGAACACGCCGTTGCGATGCGGCGTGCGCCCCGTGAGCAGCGCCGAGCGCGACGGTGAGCACACGGCGCTCGCGGCGTAGCAGTGCGTCAGCCGCACGCCCTGTTTCGCGAACGCGTCGAGGTTCGGCGTCTTGATAATCGGATGCCCGAAGCAGCCGAGGTCGCCGTAGCCGAGGTCGTCGGCGAGGAAGAGGATGAAGTTGGGTTGCGCGGCGCGGACGGCGGGCGAAGCGGCGAGCAGCAGCGCGGCGACGGCGAGGGTCAGGAACTGTTTCATGATGACGGCGATGGGCCGGAGCGTAGGTGGACCGCCGCGGCGGGGCGAGGGCAAAGGCGAGCGAGGCCCGGCGCGGACTTGGCGGCGGGGCGCATCAGTTGGAGAATTGCGCTGCCACTGGGCGCTGCCACTGCGGGGGCAGGTCGTTGGGGCGGCAGGTGACGAGGCGTTTCCCGTGCCTGGGAATCCGGCACGAACTTTCGCAACGAGGGAAATTTCATGCCCGAGCAAACGAGGACTGCCGACGCGAGTTTAGCGCTTCAGCAGGGCGGGGGCCTCGGGGAGCTTGGGCGGCTCGGCGGCGGATGGCGGGAGCGCGTAGGTGTGCTTTTTTCCGTGGTCGGATTTTTTGCCGAGGCCGAGTTCGAGATAGACCACGCCGTCGCGCTCGAAGAAGCGGGCGTTGTCCGGGTCTTTCACGCTGACGTCGGCAGCGGTGCACGCGTGCCAGCGCCGGCCGTCGTGAACCCACGCGGGTCCGTAGCCGGTGCGGCGGGGGATCTGCATGTCCTTCGTGCCCGCGTGTTCGAGGAAGCCGCCGGCGTGGCTGAGGAAATGCGTGCCCACCTTCCGCGTTCGGCCGGCGAGGAGCCACTCGTGCTTTTCGGCCGAACCAAACCACGCGCTGAAAACAGTCTGCCCGCCCTCATGCCGCACATGGACGAAGACCTGATAGCGTGCGCCGACCTTCCACGGATACGCCAGCCGGCCCGCCCAGCCGGTGCCTTCGTGGGTGAACTGCCGGGTTCGGATCGTGCCGTGCGTTTGGTCCGCCGGCTCGGCTTCCACCGCGTCCTGCCCCCAGATCGAGAAATTGATTGTGTCGCCGCCGGTGCCGTCCTTGTTGCCCGCCAAGCCGACGTACCCGCCCTTGAACGCGACCGTGGTGTAACTCCCCGGCGGCGCGGCCACGGGAACAATCTCGCGACAGATCGCGGTGACGTGCTCGAGCTTCGCGTCCGGGCGGGCGCCACAGAAGGCCGCCAGCAAATGCCCGCGCGCGATGTGGGGAGGAGTCTCCGCGGCCGGTGCGCTGTCGCAACGGCCGAGGACGAACAGCAGTGCGAACAAAAATTTCATCAAGTTATTTCTTCTTCCCCTTCGCCGGCGCCTTGGCCCCCGGCTTCGCGTTCGGATTAAAATCGGGATTCGGCGTCGGCATGAGCGCGCCGACTTCCTTGCGCCACGCGACCAGCTTGGCGTGCAGCGCCTTCACCCGCTCGGGTTGCTGCGCGGCGAGGTTGGTCTTTTCGCTGAGGTCCTGCGGGAGGTTGTACAATTCCAGCGCGCCGTCCTCGTACCACTCGATGAGCTTCCAGTCGCCGTCGCGGATGACGCCGTGGGGTGCGCCGCCCTGATTGGCGTAATGCGGGTAATGCCAGAACAGCGGCTGGCCGCGCGCCATCGTTTCGCCCTTGAGCAACGGCACGAAACTCACGCCGTCGAGATGCTGCTCCGGTTTCAACGGCAGGCCCGCGAGCTGAAGGAGCGTGGGATAAAAATCGGTGCTGATGACGGGCGAATCGCACGTCGCGCCGGGCTTCGTCACGCCGGGCGCGACGACGATCATCGGCTCGCGCACGCCGCCTTCGTAGGGCCAGCCCTTGCCCGCGCGCAGCGGGAGATTCGAGGTGGGATGCCCCTCGCTGGTCGAGAGACCGCCGTTGTCGGACATGAAGACGACGATGGTTTTCTCGGTGAGTCCGTGCTGCTCCAGCGCCGCGACCACGCGGCCGATGCCGGTGTCGAGTTGCTCGAGCATCGCGGCATAGACGGGATTGTTTTGCACGAGCCGCACCTTGTTCGCGCGCTCCTGACCCCACGCATCCGCCGGCGCGCCCGCGGCTTTCTTTTGGTATTTCGCCACCAACTCCGCGCGCGCGCCGATGGGCGTGTGGACCGCGAGGAACGGCAGGTAGGCGTAGAACGGCTGATCCTTGTGCGCGCCGATGAACTTCACCGCCTCGTTCACGATGCGGTCGGTGGTCTTGGGATCGTCGCGATGATCCGGCACGGGCAGATCGGATTTCGGATACCAGAACTGCGCGTTGCCCTTGGCCCCGTTCCCGTTATCCAGCTCCTTCGGAAAACCCTGCGCACCCGGATAAAACTCGCCCCCGCCGAGATGCCACTTGCCCGCGAAAAACGTCGCGTAGCCCGCGTCGCGCAAGGTCTCCGCGATGGTCACTTCCGCCAACGCGAGGTGATCCGCATTCGGCGCGGGCAGGAGTTTTCCCGCGCGTCCGCCGGGGATGAAATTCGTGATGCCGAAACGCGGCGGATACTTGCCGGTCATGATGCTCCCGCGCGTGGGCGAGCACACGCAGCACGCGGCGTAACCCTGCGGAAACTTCATCCCGCGCCGCGCCAGCGCATCGATGTTCGGCGTCTCGTAGAAGGTCTTCGGATTGAACGCGCCGATGTCCATCTGCCCAAGATCATCGGCGAGGATGAAAACAATGTTGGGCCTGGCCGGGCCGGCCGCGTGCCCGACGGACAGGCAGGGCACCAGTAACAAGGCGAAGAGGAGTACCACGCGGCGAAAGGATTTCATGCGGCGATGAAGCCCGAGCGCGGTGCAAAACGCTCGTTCATTTTTCCCATCTCCAGCCGTGCAAAGCCGTTTCATCCCACGCCCGGGAGCGAATTGTTTTCCCGACCGGTCCCGACGGAGGAACGGTTCCTTCTAAAATCCTATTTGCATCCGCGCGGCGACCCGGCGGGGGCGGCGCAGGGCTTCGCTCATGCGGGCGGCTTCGTCGGCTCCGCGCAGGTCCGGGCACGCGGGATGGGCCTCGGGTGAGGCGATGATGCCCAGCTCGTGGAGCACATGAGCGGTGCTGTGTTTGTAGGCGGACGCGCTCAGATTGGCATCGAGTCGGAAGACCTGGTCCTCCAGCGATTGAAAGGCCTCGAAGACCTTGTAAACACGCGTGTCGAAGCGGCCCGTGCCGGTGCGGAACTTTTTCTGCGGCGCGGCATCGTTCAGCCACAGGTCCTTCGCCGCGCAGATGAGCGGCGCACCGCTGACGGCCGCGCCGATGAGCAGCGGCAGGCCGAGTTTGATCGCGGTGGCGATGCCGAAGTCGTCGCCGCTGTGCGGTGCGAACTCGAGGCCGAGGTCGCGGCACATGGCGGCCCAGTAGAGGAAATGCGGCTCGTCGAGCGTGCTGATCTTGCCGCCGACAAACTTCGGATGCCGCGCGAGCTGCCACAGCAACCACGGTCCGAAGGGCCGCGCCCACGGCACGAACGCCGGCTCCAGCGCATGCACAATGCCGGGGCGGATGAGCCACTCGGCGATCTGGTAATAGGCGTCGCGGCACGGCTCGGGAGCGAGGGCGCTCAGCCACTTCGAGGTCATGAGCATGACCTCGCAGTTGTCGTGCTGCTGCACAATGTCGAGCAGCGGGCGGTAGCGCTCGGCCTGGAACGCCGTGTCGTTCTCCGCGCCGCGCGCGGTGACGCCGGCGATGAATTTCGCCTGCGGAAACGCGGCGCGGAAACGCCGCAGCACCTCGGCGTAGAGCGCGTCGTCGAGGTTGAAGATGTAGCCCGTGTCGGCATTGAGCACGACGACCAGCTCGACGCCGTAACGGTCGGCCGCCGCCTGCATCCAGCGGATGCTCGCGAGGAAGCCGTCCCAGTCGGGCTTCCGGTCGCGGAAGGGCAGCAGCGCCGCCGCGCACAGCCGCGCCTTGGTCGTGTGGTCGATGAGTTCCTCCTCGCCGGTCCACGCCCAGCGGGTGTCGAGCCACGGCGTCTGCGGCGTGAGGTCTGCGGGTTTGGCAATGAGGGTTTTCATGGCTGGTGCGGCAGGCTCGTTTTCACGCGCCGACCTTTTTCTTGATCTCCTTGAGCTGCGCCGCTTCCGGGCGCTGCGTGTAGAACTTGTCGAGCGGATAGCAGCCGCTGATGAGGCCGTTGCGCGGCGCGGTGGTGCAGTCGCTGAAGGTGCGGCAGACGAATTTTTTCTCCACCGGTCGGCCCGCGATGGCATCGGTGAGCATGGCCGGATACGAGAGCACCGCGCGCCCGAGGCCGATGGCATCCGCCCAGCCCTGGCGCACCACGGCCGTCGCGACGGGCGCGAGGAATTCCTGCAAATAGGTGTAGCCCGAGCCGATCACGTACAGCTCCTGCGGCGCGCGCGCCTTCACCTGCCGCACCGCGTCGATCAAGCGCGCGACATCAATCAGCGGATCATACGCCGGCTGATAGCCGTCGCTCGGCGGGAACGCCGCCGGCCGCTGCAGGTGCGGCGTGTAGTAAGGCGAACCCGCGCTGGTGTTGAGCACCTTGATGCCCAGTTCGCCGCAGAGCGCGACGAAGGCGAAGGTCTCGGTGAGATCGATCTCCGTCGGGTTTTCCGCGTTCACGCCGAAGCCGTAGCGATACGGCAGGCACGCCGAGAAATCCTCCGGGATGCCCGGCCCGAGCTTGCCCGGCTGCGAGCGCGCGGGATCGGGACGATGCGGCACCTTGTCGAACAGGCTCAATCGCACGCCGAAGTCGATGGGGTTTCCGTCCGCGCGAATGCCCGCGACGATCTCGCGCAGGATGCGGGTGCGGTTCGCGAAGCTGCCGCCGTATTTGCCGGGCCGCGTGTGCGCGCCGAGGAGCTCATGCAGCAGATAGCCGTGGCAGTGCTTGAGATCGAGGAAGTCCGCGCCCACCGCCCACGCCACCCGTGCCGCCCGCACGAAGTCGGCGATCAACTCCTCCACCTCCGCATCGGTGAACACCTGGGCGTCGCTCGTGACGTGGAACTTGCGGTCGAGCAGCGGATGCCGGAAGGCCACGCGCGATTCCCAGCGCGCCTTGTCGTGCGGCCGGCAGAAGCGCCCCGAGTGCGTGAGCTGGAACCCGATCACGAGATCGTCGGTCGTGCCGTAGCGCTCGGCGTGGGCGCTTTTCAGAATGCCCACCAACTCCGCCAGGCCCGCCTGATTTTCCCCGGTGATGATGAGCTGGTTCGGATTCGCGCGCCCGTCGGGCCGCACGGCCATCGCCTCCGCGCCGCAGATCATTTTCGCGCCGCTCTCGCCGAAGCGCCGCCAGCGCCGCCGCATCTCGTCAGTCACGCCGCCGGTGGTCGTGCCGTCCCAGCCTTCCATCGGATGAATCACGATGCGGTTGCCGGGGCGTTTGCCATTGATCACCACGCGGGCCGGCTTGGCGAGCGGCGACGGCCCGACGCCGAGCGCCTCGGCGGGCAGCTCGAGGCCGAGCGAGGTGCAGGCCGACTGGAAGTCCGTCAGCGACTTCAAAGCGCCGAGGCGGACGGGAGGAGCGGAGGTGGTTGTGCTCATGCGGTGCGATTCAACTGTACTTCGGCGGGCGGGTAAAACAGAGCTTTCCGATGGTTGTCATTGGAAAAGCGGATGACAAGTTCGCCGGGTTATTTCCGGCGTTGGTTGGCGAGGATCAACGAAGGCAGTGCCCCGGCATTTTCACGACGGGTTGGAACTCAGCGTGCGCAGCAGTGCAATCGCCCGGCTCTCCCGTTCCCGGTTGCGCAGCAGGTCGGAGATGACCTCGCGCACCGGACCGTTGTCCAGCAACCAGCGCGTCACGGTCGCAATAAAACGGCGCATTTCTTCGGGTGCATTCGCGATTCGCGAATCGCAAATATCAATTTGAAACCGCGCGTCGCGCTTCGATTCTTGCCGCCAAAATCCAGTGGATCGCGCCGGGAAACACGGCGTCGTTTCGCGAGGAAGGCATCGTCCCGATTGCCTGCACGGAAGCGGGTCGGGACGGGCCGGGAGCGCCGAGCATCGCTCGGCAACGGAGTTTGGACATTTTCGGTCGGCCGCGGGCCCCGCGCCACCGCCGGAGCGCGACCGGTCGCCGGTCGCAGCGCGTGCGCACACGAGAGGGCGGTCCGGAAACATTCCGGCCCGTCTGCGAGTTCGCTGCCGCTGCGGGCGGGGACCGCCCGCGCTGCTCAAAAAAACCACAAACTCCCGCGCCGGGCATTGCTCGGCACGACGACGCCCAGGCCGAGCAATGCTCGGCGCTCCGCAGTTGCGCGCGGCGATGCCGTTCTTGCGGCTATGGGCTGGTGATTTTCAGCCCCGTGATCCGGCCTTGGAACGGGCCGGTGCCGGAGTAGCTCGCGACAGGACGGCCGTTGTCGTGACCGAGGCAGAAATCCTCCTGCGGCTGGCGGGCGAGGAGCTTCGCGGCCTTGGCGGTGACGGCGGGTTGGTCGCCGACTTGGAGCGTCATGGTGGCGTCGGCGGCGAGCGTGGCGGTGAGGCGGGCGGTGCCGGGGAAGTCGGTGGGCGTGCTGATTTCGGTGAACTCCGCGCCCGCGCCGGTGCGGACGAGGAAGGCGACGCGTCCGCTTTTGAGATGCAGCGCGTAGCCGGCGCTGAGGCCGCCGTGCGCGAGGATGATGGTGTCGCGCTGCGGCGTTTCGACGGTGCAGGAAATGGTGAAGGGCTGGCCGCCGACCTGCGGGGCGTCCGATGAATCGAGGGCGTCGCCGGGTTTCAGAGTGTCGAGGCTCGCGGGCGGCGCGGATTTTTTTGCCGGCTTCGTCGCGGCGGCGGCGGTGGCGGCGGCGGCGGCGGCGGCCTTCTTCGGTTGTTTGCCGCGCGGTGCGTTGCCTTCGGAGGGATAGAGCGTTTGCGGATTCTCGACCACGCCGGCGGGACGGCGCGCGGTTGGATTGGTGCCGCCAATTTCAGCGGCCATCTTTTCCGCGAGCGCCTGGAGCTTGGCAACGATGGCGGGGTGTTGGGCGGCGACGTTGGTTTTCTCGCCGATCTCGGTGTCGAGGTTGTAGAGGCGCGGGGCTTTGCCGCTGGCGTCGGTGGATGTGCCTTTGCCCATCGTCTCGGGTTGTGGGGCAAGGGCGAGTTTCCACGGACCTTGGCGTACGGCTTGGAGGTTGTAGCCGGCGAAATAATAGTGCGCTTCGCGTTGCGATTCCTTCGTTTTGCCAAAGAGCAGCGGCGAGAGGTCGCGGCCGTCGATGACCGGCTGCGCGGGCACCGTGCCGCCGGCGAGCGCGACGGCGGTGGGCAGGAGGTCGATCGTGCCTGCGACGGCGTCGCACACGCTGCCGGGCGCGATTTTGCCGGGCCACCACGCGAGGGTCGGTTCGCGGACGCCGCCTTCCCAGGTGCTGCCCTTGCCGCCGCGCAACGGTCCCGCGCTGCCGCCGTCCGCGCCTTTCACGAGCCACGGGCCGTTGTCGCTGGTGAAGATCACGAGCGTGCGTTCGGCGAGCTTTAGTTCGCGCAGCGTGTCGAGCACGCGGCCGACGCTCCAGTCCACTTCCTCGACCCAGTCGCCGAAGCGGCCGTTGGCGGATTTGCCCGCGAAGGCGGCGCCCGGATGGATGGGCGTGTGGACGGCGGTGTGCGGCAGGTAGAGGAGGAAAGGCCGGTCTTTATTGGTGCGGATGAAGCCGAGCGCCTCGTCGGTGTAGCGCTCGACGATGCGGCTCTGCGCGTCGTCGGTCAGCAGTTCGAGCACTTTTTCATCGCGCAGCAGCGGCACGACGCGTTCGCCGGTCTGCGTGGATTTGCGTTGCATGTCGTTCGAGTAGGGAATGCCGAAGTAGCGGTCGAAGCCCTGACGCGTCGGGAGAAACTCGGGCTGGTCGCCGACGTGCCATTTGCCGATGCACATGGTCGCGTAGCCGTGTTCCTTCAGGCGCTCGGCGATGGTGAATTCCGCGGGATTCAGGCCGTTCTTGCCGCCCGGTCCGTAAACACCCGGCACGGAGACGCGCGCGCCGTAGCAGCCGGTGAGCAGTTGCGCGCGCGACACCGAGCAGACCGGCGCGGCGTAAAAGCTGGTGAGCTTCATTCCTTCGCGCGCCATGCGGTCGAGATTCGGCGTGCGCTGTTTCGTCGCGCCATACGGCCCGATGTCGCCGTAGCCGAGGTCGTCGATGAAGAGGATGACGATGTTGGGTTTCGCAGATGCCGCGGCGGCGTGGCCGGAGGCGAGCGCGGCGGCAAGCAGCGCGGTGAGGGCAAGGAGGAGTTTCATGCAAGCACAGGCCTGGCTGTCGCCACGCCGTAACTATTCAGTCGAGCCAATACTTTTGGACCACCGAGACACGATGAACACCGGGCGGCGGAACCGCAACCACCGCGGAGCGGGTGGAGCGGCAAGGGTGGATGCAAAACTCTGACAGCCTCCGCAGTGGGTACGTGGTGCGCGCTGCGGGCGTGGCGCGACAGGGGTGATTTGGTTGGCGGCGCGGGAGAGAGACCGTGGTGCGCAGGGCGGAATTTGGCAGGGGAAATTGGGGCAGGGGAATGGGAGGGGGTGAGTTGGCGGCGGGCAACGGACCGGCGTGCGTGGGATGGCACCGATCAGACGCTTGGAGAATTGTCATCGCCGCATGGCTCTTCGTCCCGGAGGGACACTGCAGGAAATTAGCCGGGGGCAAGCCCGCACCAGCGGGCGCGGCCCCCGGTGGTCACGCGGAATAGCCCGTGCCCCGGAGGGGCATCGGAGAAGTTTTTGGCGTCGTGCGCGCTGCGGCGTTTCCACCAGCACCCGTCGTCGTGGGCGTTTTTCTTCGATGCCCCGTTGGGGCACAGAGCCAAACGGCATCGTTTCCGGGGGCTGCGTCCGCTGGGGCGGACTTGCCCCCGGCTAATCTCCTGCGGTGTCCCTCCGGGACGAGAACCGCACGGACTCCCTCTGCTCGTAAGCAGTGCGGGGCGCATCGAAATATTCCGTCGCGCCCTTCCCCCTCTCACGCGCTGCGACCGGGGACCGGTCGCGCTCCGCTCGGGCTGCGGCTTTCGCAATTGCGGTGAGAACCATGCGGGGTAGGCTGCCCGCCGTTCCCCGGTTTTTCCGGAAGCCATATTGTTTTATGCGTCCTCGATCTGCCCGCCTGCACTTGCACTGCCGGGGTTTCACACTCATCGAGCTGCTGGTCGTGATCGCCATAATCGGCATCCTGGCGAGCATGCTCCTGCCGGCGCTGAGCCGGACCAAGCAACGGGCCAATCAGGCCAAGTGCCTGAGCAATCTCCGCCAATTCGGCCTGGTGGCGCGGTTGTATGCGGATGACTTCGACGAACAATTTCCGCCGACGATCAGGACCGGCTCGCTCGGGGTGCCCATCACCAGCCAGTTCTGGTGGTGGGGCAAGACCGGCAATTCGGGTTTTTACGGCAACATGCCGGGGGACCGTCGCTACATAAATCCGTACGCCGTCAAGATCTCCGCCACCGACGAGTTCCCGCTGGCGCAGTGTCCCTCGGACCGCAAGACGGTGGCGGGTGGCGCGGCGGTGGACTCGTATTACAACCGTGCCGGTTCCTCCTATTCGCCGAATGCCGGCACCGCGGTCGTGCCGACGCTGAACAACCTCACCAAGGACGTGCAGCTCAATTCCGTGCGGCTCAGTGAAATTCGCGAGCCGGCGCGGATGCTCATCAACGGCGACCACGGGATTTGGTTTCCCATCTGGTCCACGCTGTCCAGCAACGCCCCGCCCGAGGGCTACTGGCATACGCCGGTGAACGACAATCGTTTCAACGCCACGTTCGCGGATGGGCACGCGGAGTTCGTCCGGGTTTTCGTCGGCGTTGGCGCGACGAATTCGTACACGTGCAACCGGGATTTGTGAACGGGGCGGAGGGCGGGTGGGGGGCGGCGGGGTGTTGCCGATGCCGGAGCGCCGCAAGCGAAGGAGCGCGACTGTGGAGTGCGGGGACTTGTCACCGCTTTCTCCAGGCGACTTGTCGCCGTCAAACTGCGGGACGCGTGAAGCTGGGATGGGGCGTTCACGGCTCGCGCCAGCGCCAGAGCGCCCGAGTGATTGGGGCCGCACGGATGTTCGACGGCGACAAGTCACCGCACTCCAGAACTGTCGCTCCGCGACGACACGGCAAAGGCTCTTCGCGATTCGTATGAAGAGCAGCGTGGAGCAACGGGATGATCAAGCGCTACCATTCCTCCTGTCTCTCGGGTTGATGTCAGCTTGTCTCCTTCCAGCTTGCGGGGACGAGCCGTCCCCGCCCCGGAGGCCAGCGCGCCGGACGCGTGGTGTGCAAAAGGTCCGTCCTATTTGAACGGAAACTCATCCTTCAGCACGGTCTTGCGGGCGGGGGAGGGCTTGGATTCCTTGCCCTCGGCGTCGGTGTAGGACGCGAAGAAGTACATGGGGATGGCGGGCTGGAGGCCGCGGACGAAGAGGAGCGACGGGTCTTTGTCGGGCTTGGCGGGCGTGGCTTGCGCGCCGGTGCCGTCGGGATAGGCGGCGACATAGACCGTGTATTTTTTCGCGCCGGCGACGGGCTGGATTTTCACGAAGACCTGATCGCCGCTGGCCATGACTTCGGGCGCGTAGATTTTCTCGATTGCGGCGGGCGCACCGACGCCGGAGTCGGCGAGGGCTTTGATGGGATTGGGGAGCGCCGAGAGTTTGATTTTCGGACGGGCGATGGTGCGGGCGGCGAGTTGGATTTTCGCGGCCTGACCGGTCTGGTCCTCGGGCGAGTTGTAAACGGCGGTGAGGTCGTCGAGTTCGACGGAAAGGTCGTCCACGGGCAGCAGCGCGTTGGCGTAAATGATGTCGCTGCGCATCTCGATGATCACGCGGGTGAGGGTGAGCGGGAGGTCCACGATGCCGTCGTCCGAGCCGCCCCAGGAATAGCAGCCCAGCTCGCGGAAATTGTCGCCGGGCGACGTGACGGGCAGCGGGAATTCGAGGTAGCGCCAGCCGTCGTGGTTGAGGTAGGAGCGCGAGTGGATGTCGTCGGAGTTCCAGGCGTTTTTCTCGCCGCAGCTCAGCCAGATTTCCCCCTTCGCATCCTTGAGTTCGTACACGATTCGGTGCCATTGCGACGCGCCTTTGGCGTGGATGCCCAGCGCGCGGGCCTGGCCGGGAATGAGGATGGGCTTGGGCGGGGTGAACACGCCGAAGAAGCCGGCGCACGGCTGGTTTTTCGGGCGTTCGGTCAGGGCCACGCGCCACGCGGTGGAGTTGCGTTCGGAGGAAGAGACGCGCTCGGATTTCATCGGGCGCGGTTCGCGGACCATGTCCCAATTGTTGCTGGCATAGCGATGATGCGGCTTGGGGTCGGCGGTCCAGAGGTTCTTCTCAAAATCCTCGAGCACGATGCGATGCGGTCCGGGCGCATCGGTGTAGGTGGGCGCGCCGGCGAGCGCGGTCTTCACTGCGCCGCGGCGGGCGACGACCCAGCGGACGGTGGGCGTGAGCGTGACGGTGGCGCGGCCGTCGGCAAGGCGCAGCGGCGATTCATTTCCGTTCTCATCGGTCTCCGTGAACTGGACCTGATCGGAATCGGGAGTGAGCACGAGAGGTCGCGAGCCGTGGATGGTCCACACGGCGTACACTTGGTGGTCTGCGGCCTGGAAGCGGAGGCAGAAGGCGCTGTGGCTGCCGGTTGGGAGCCAGTCGCGGAACTTCGCGGTGTCGAGCATCCGGGTCATCGTGGCGAAGGCGGCGGCGGACGGTTTCGGATGGCTCTCGGGTTCGCGTCCGATGAGGCCCGCGCCGCCGTAGTGCTGGCTGCCCCAGCGGTCGGAGCAATCCTGCAGGCTCCAGGTGTGCATGAACTTGGTGGTGCCGAGCGCGAGCGACAGCACCGCGGTGCGGACGATGTTGTCGGCCTGGCCGCGCAGGCCCAGCGCGAGCGGATGGCTCGAGGGAAAATAGGATTCGAGGTGGACGAGTTCCTTGTCGGCGAGGCCGCGCTCGCGCAGTTCCTTTTGCAGAAAGAAGAGCAGGCTCGGCTCGGTCGCGCGCGGCTGGCGTTCGGGCATGCGCTCGAACTGCGGCATGTCCAAACCGAAGCCGGCGAAAAGCTCGGGCCGCCAGTCCTTCTCGCGGAAAAACGGCGCGGGGAAATTCGGCGCGCCGTGGCCGAAGAGGAACTTCACGGTGGGCGCGTGTTTCTTAACGCCCTCGGCGGCGGCGTTGGCGACGACGAGCATCTGGTTGATGCGTTTCTTTTCGTAGTCCTCGTACGCGAACCACGGCTGGCCGAGCGCCCACGGCGGGATGCCGTGCGTGAGGCGGAGCGAGATGGAATTCTCCGCGAAGCAGTTCACGTATTGAAAATCCGGATGCTGATCGACGATGGCCTTGGTGCGCTTGCCCATCTCGTCGCGGTAGGTCGCGTAGTCGGCGGGATCGATGGGGTCTTTCGCGCCCCAGTCGGGAACCTGCCGCGGGACGAGGCGATGGTGCGTCGGCCCCAGTCCCCATTGTTTGCGGAAGGCGTCGAAGTTTTCCGGCTTGCCCGTGCGATTGTCGGAGTCGAGGGCCGACTGATTGATCGCGCCCAGCGCCCGGAGCAGGCGCGCATTTTCCTCCTTGTTCGGATTGGTGCCGTGCGTTCCGCTCCAATCCCACACGCCCCACGCGCTGTCGCGCGGCGTGGCCTGGCGGTCGAAGGCGGGGAGAAACAGGAACGTGCCGGTGCGGGACTGCCGCCACGCGCCGGCGGAGACGATGGTGCGCACGGTGTGCAGGCCGTAGCGGGCGGGCGCGAGCGGGAACGCGGGGATTTGTTCTTCGCCGGGCTTCACCGTGAACTGGCGTTCGAGCGAACTGGCCTGGCCGTAGGGATCGGTGATTTCGAGCCGCGCGGTGGCGGGCACGGGGGCGGCGGTTTGGTTTTGCAGCGTGACGCGCCACGCGGGTTTTTCCGGGGAGGTATAGATACCGCCTTTGACATCGCTGGTGCCGACGGCCCAGAGGGGCGCGGTTTCGAGCGTGAGGCCGTAGAGCTGCACGCCGCTGGGGAGGCCGCCGGCTTGGTAGGAATAATTGCTCGGGTCGGGATAGGCGAGGTGGGGCTTCACTTCCTTGGTCAGCTCGAGGTTGAGGTAGGGCGAGCGGAAGTCGGCGGCCAGTTCGGCGCTGTCGAGGTCGAGCGGGACCAGCCAGAGGTTCAGCATTTTGCCAGTCTTGGTTTTCACTGCGACGGCGCGCGCGCCCGGCCCGCCGGTGGTTGCGGTGAAGGCCGGGACCGTGGTCGCCGCGTCGGTGGACCAGTTGGAGAGCGGCTTGAAGAAGCGCAGCGTCAGGATCGGTGCGCGGGCCGGGTGCTCCTCGGAGCCGGCCAGAATCCACGCGCGCGAGTAGGCCCGCCGCGGAACGGTGAGCATGATGCGGCCCGGTTCGAACTGCGCCGGGCCGGGCGTCGTGACGCGCGGATCGATCTCGGCTGCGTAGCGCGTGCCGTGGCGATAGCGGAAGATGCTCGCGCCGATGTCAACGTGGTCGTTGGGCGACGCGCCGTTGGCGAGGCGGAAAGGGACGCCGTGGAAGCGCGTGGTGTCGGAAGGATCACGCAGCGCGGCGAGGTCGAGCGGGCCGGCGGCGTTGCAGCGGAAATCGAGCGGCACCAAGACGTGCGGCGTGGCGGCGGGGTCCGCGGGGCGCACGGTGAGTTGGGCGACGCGGGTGGTTTCATTGCCCGGCAGCGTCAGCAGCACCGCGCCATCGGCGTTGGTCGCGGGCGCGCTTTCGCGGACGAGGACACCGTTGCAATACATGCGCACCAAGTCGGTGCCGGCCTCGATGCGGAGGGCGATCCAGGTTTTGTGCGGCTCGGGCATGGCCGCGAGTTCGGCCTCGGTTTCGAGCCGGAACGCTTCCGGTGAAAACGGCGACACGTCGGCGACGCTGAGATTCGGCGCGAGGCCGCCTTTCACGGAATTGCCCTCGATCTGGCCGTCCCACACGAAGCCGCGCGCGCCAGTGCCGCCGCCGAGGCGGTAGGCGGAGGCGGCCTTGGCATCGGCGGACTTGAGGCCGGTGGCGAGGACGGCCTTCACGCTGGCTGCTGCGCTGGGGGCAGGGCGGTTTGCCGCGGCGGCTTTTGCGCCGGGCGCGGTTTTGGTCGCGGGTGCGGCGGTGTCGGGGAAGCGCACCCACGCTTCGGCGACGTACGCGCCGGAGACGGATGTTTTGGAGCGGAAGGAGAAGCCGGCCGCGCGGGCCTTGGCGGCGGGCGCGACGTTTTGGATTTCAAAAACTTTGCGGCCGAGGATTTCGTCATCGACGAGCGCGAGCTGATAGCCGCCGGCCAGGCCGGTGATTTCCCAACCGGGCAGGCTGGGAGTTTCGATGGGCAAGGTGACGAGCGCGGCTGGCGGCGCGGCGAGGGTTGGGTGAAGCGCGGCGGCCAGCACCACCACGGCGGTCAGGGCGAGGGAGCGCGGGCAACGGAGCGGGGACGCGGCGAAGACCGGAGATGAGGTGGAAGCGGAGGTCGAGCGTGGCATGACGTGAACTGGGTGTTGGTTAGAGATGCGCGTTTGTACCCGGCGGACCGGCAATGACAAGGGCGCAGCGACGTGCGGTCGCGGAGTGCGGGCGTCCTCGGCCGCAGCGACGTCCGCCCGCACGGGGGGCGCGAGATCGGCGGGCGTCACAGTGCGCTCCACCTCGCTGCGCCCGGGGACGGGCGCACTCCGATGAATTCTCCGGCGTGCGGTCGCGCTGGAACGGCGAAAAGCGTAAAACCACTAACCTGCACTAGCTGGCACTAATGGAACGGGCTTCTACCAATCCCCAGCCGCAACTTGGCTCGGCTCTTATTAGTACCGGTTAGTGCCGGTTAGTGGTTTTGCCTTCCTGCCCCAGCCCGGGGCCCGGTTGTGGTTCAGGGCCGTTCCGCCGCCGGAATGTGGACCACGGTGATGGCTGCTGATTCCCAGCCGCGCGGCTGTCCTTTGCGCCAGCCGTCCCATGAGATGAAGAAGCGCT
This sequence comes from Verrucomicrobiota bacterium, assembly GCA_014193395.1. Taxonomy (GTDB): domain Bacteria; phylum Verrucomicrobiota; class Verrucomicrobiia; order Limisphaerales; family BJHT01; genus BJHT01. Next base: position 29,732 of record BJHT01000012.1, on the reverse strand, counting down.
CGCCTTTTTCATCGAGCGCGTTGCCGAACGAGCCATCGAGCGCGTAGCCGTATTTGTCCCAGAAATGCGCGTGGAGGAACGCGAGCACCTTGCGGCGGCCGGTCGCGATTTCGTACTGCACGATCGGCGTGCCGTCCGCGGCGGCCCCGCCGTGGGCGCCGGGGACGTAGTACAAATATTTTCCGCGCGGGTCGGCCTCGAGGGACGCGATGTATTCCTGTTTTGCGACGGCGCAGTTGCCGAGTTGCCGCACCGCGCCCGATTTCACGTCGAAGGCCCACAGGTCCGCCTTGGTGCCGGACGTGCCATAGACAATGCCCTGCGGCGTTTCCTGCGTGGCCGAGCGGACGTCGGGCACGTTGGCTGCGGTGATCGTGTTCGATTCCGGATCGTAGCATTTGCCTTCCCAGAAGACCCTGCCGGTCGAAGGTGAAAAAATGAGGACGCGGTAGGGGCCGTCATCGGCGACGAGGAGCAGCTTCCGGGTTTTGAGATCGAGGGCGAAGAACTGGATTTTCTGGTTGGGGGCGTCGCGGCCGACCGCAGTGCCGCCGTAGAAGATCATGCGCTTCGGATCGAGCACGCTGCACGGGATGGTGTGTTTGGCGACGGGATGCGTGGCGACGATCTGGGTTTCGCGGGTCTGCGGATGCGTGCGCAGAATCCATTCGCCGAGGTAGCCGTTCCCGTCATGGGTGACCGTTGGCGAGCCGCGGTCCGTGGCGTAGTAAAGCCAGCCGTCGCCGCCAAGATCGATGCGGCTCTGCATTTCGCCGGGGCGGTAGTTCATGCCGGGCGGGAAGGCGTTTACCGATTCGAGAAACTTCGAGGTGTCCACGAGCAGCCGGAATTGTTTGAGCCGGCCGTCGTATTCCCAGAGATGCGCGGTGCCCTTGGGCGCGAGGTGGTCGTTGCTCGACGAGTAATATTTGTCGCCCACGACAATGCCGTCGGAGCGATGCGACCACGGATTTCCCGGATAGTTTTGCTCGGGATAGAACGCGAAATCCACGACCGGCGGCGTCGCGGCGATGACGACGCCGTCGCGCAGATTCGCGCCCGGTTTCAGGAAGAGCGGAGATGATTCGGTGACGACGATCTGGCCGTCCGGCAAGCGCGGCGGATACGGCAACGGGTAGCGCGGATTGGGTTTCGGCACCTGCGCGTGCGCGGCGGGCAGGAGCAGGGAGACGAGCAAAATGGGGAGGAGGGGGAGGGGGTTCATGGCGAGGGCGGGACGCGGGCGGCGGGTTTAAGGGTTGGAAAAAAGTGGAACCATGAAAGACGCGAAAGACACGAAAGGGGTGAAAACAAAGGGTGGAATTGGGGTTGGGCGAAGCCGCACGCGCGGACGCCCGGTTCCCGTCCCGGAGGGACGCCGGAGGAAATTAGCCGGGGGCAAGTCCGCCCCAGCGGACGCCGCCCCCGGAAACCGTGCTGGGTGGCTCCATGCCCCAGCGGGGCATCGAAGAAAATGGCCCGAGGCGACGAGTGGTGGCGGGCATGCTGCGGGGTATACACTGCCAAAAATTTCTTCGATGCCCCGCTGGGGCATGGTCCGTTCGGCCGTGCAACCGGGGGCCGCGCCCGCTGGGGCGGGCTTGCCCCCGGCTAATTTCCTGCGGAGTCCCTCCGGGACGAAGAGCAGAGCGTCGGCGACAATTCTTCGGCCATCGGCCGGCGGCCACGGCGGCGGGAAAATCCGCGCGGCGCACGCGGGTTTTTCCCGGAGCGCGGCTGTGGGCGCGGAGCACCAGCAGCAGCAGCAGATTGGTCGCTGGGCGCGCCTTGGATTCCACCGATGGCCTCCGCGGTTTCGGGGCCGCTGCGGCTGGTCCTCGGCGGACACAGCCGCGCTCCGCTCGGGCGGCGGCTCCGCCGCGCTTTTTTCTTCGTAGCTCCGTGGTTCCCCCGCCACTCGCGATTGCGTGATCACCGCGCTAAAACGGGCTGATCGTGTGGCGCTCGCGGTGGCCGACGGCGACGGAGGCGAGCCAGTTCCAGAAGCGCCAGCGTTGCAGTTGTGCGCCGCGGGCCACTTGTTGCGCCAACGAGGCCCGGCGCTTTTTCGCGTCGTTTTTCTGGGCGTCCGTTGCCGTGCCGGCATCCACATGCGCGAGCGTTTCCGCAAAGGCTTCGCCCTCGTCGGCCGAGCCGAGCACGGGGCCGAGAGTCTTGGAGCCGAACTGCCGCAGGCTGGCCTCGGGCCAGTGCGTGAAATGCGAGAAGGCCAGGTAGTTCAGCGCCCACGGCACATGCTGGCTGCTCATTTCGCCGTGAATGCTCACGCCCTCGAGGCCGGCGCGCGCCGCCCGCAGGCAGCCTTCTTTGATCGTGCTGACGATCTGGTCGTAGCGCGACGTGCTCCAGATGGTGTCGGGTTCGCCCGTCCCCGTCCGGTGCCATTGGCTGCCCTGATGCAGGAAGCCCACGCTGCGGGCGGTCGGCGGCTTGACGTCGGCCGGCCAGTGCGCCGCGGTCAACGCCTCCGGCGGCGCGCCGTGATCCAGGAATTTCGTCAACGGCAGCGGCTGCCCATGCACCATGCGGGTAAGCGTCCATTGCGCGACCGCGCCGGGCGGGAGGCGGTCCACGATGCGCGGGCGCTGACAGCCCATGTAGGCACCCATGTGGGTCTTGCCGTCGCCGCGTCCGGGCATGAAGCCCTTGTAGGTGGCCCAGGTGATCAGTTTGGTTTTGAAGCGGTCTTCGAGGAGTTTCAGCGCCGGAGTGTAGCCGAGCAGTTGGTCCTGCCAGAACTGCGGTTCATCGTCGTCGGCTTTCCCGGGCCGGAGCTTCTGGCAACGCGGGCAATGGCAGACAAAAAAATCGCCGTTCTCGAGATTCGCCCCGCCAATGGCGAATTCGCTGAACAACCAGCTCACGGCCTGCTGCAGCCACTCGGCGAAACGCGGATGCGACGGGCACACGCTGCCGCCCATCGGCTGGCCGCGCTCATCCACCATGCGCGCGTCGGGATGCGTCTCGATAAAGGTCTCGAGGTTGAAACGATGGCGGCCCTCGTAATAAATGCCGCCGTAGTGATTGGTGCCGATGCCCGGCAGAATCGCCACGCCCTTGGCCGCCGCGTAATCGGCCACGCGTTTGGCCGACTCGATGCCGCCGTGGGAATCCCGCAGGAAACCCCAGATCAAAATCCCCTTCACGCCGAGCCCTGCCGCGAGGTCCGTGAGCCGGCGGTAGTCTTCGACAAATGTTTCCGGGCGTTTCAGGTAGCGGTTGTTGCAACCAAAGTTGAGCACGCCCGGATCATCGAGCATCCAGTTGGTGGTGTGATCCCACGTCCAGAAATACGAATTCGGCAATGCCGGCTTGGGTCGCGGCAGCGACCAGATGGCTCGCTGATCCGACCCGACTTCGGGCGCGCCACCCGCGCCACCGGGCGTCGCGGGGGCGGAGAATGCCTGGCTGGCTCCGGCACCGAGGACGCCGCCGACCAATCCTTTGAGAGCACTGCGACGGTTCACGGATGTCGATGACGATGATGTGGTGGAATGCGGGGTGGACATGATGGGAGCTTGGGGTTCGCAGGAAACGCCGTCAACGGAGGGGATGGGGGCGGGTTATGGCGGGTTATTGTACGGGCAGCCAGCGGAGCGGCCTGGAAAATGTCGTCGCCCACGGCCTCTCGTCCCGGAGGGACCCCGCAGGAAATTAGCCGGGGGCAAGCCCTCGCAGGCGGGCGCGGCCCCCGGTTGCCACGCGGAACGGGCCATGCCCCGGCGGGGCATCGGAGAGGGGTTTGACGTCGGCCGCGCCGCAGCATCATCGCGGTCGGTCGTCGCCACGGGCAGGCCGGGGCGTTAGCGATCGCCCGGCATTCCGGGCTATTTTTTCGATGCCCCGCTGGGGCATGGAGCCAATCGGCACGGTGTCCGGGGGCGGCGTCCGCTGGCGCGGACTTCCCCTTGGCTGATCTCCTCCGGTGTCCCTCCGGGACGGGAACTTGCCGGCCACGCACTAATCAAGGGTAACCACCGGCGCAGGAATGGCGTTCCAAACTTCTTCGGTTGCGCCTCCGCCGCGTTGTGTTCATCGCGTCGCTGTAGCCTTCCCGGTGGCTTCAATTGCAGCGACCCGGCAATTAATGACGCGCGCAATCAGGTGAGCAGCGGAAGGTGCGGGAAATAGCGGCGCAAATATCCGCGGTCGATGGCGGCCAGCCGGTCGGCTTGGACACTGGCGTGAGCGGCAATGAGGAAATCAGGAATGAGATGCTCTCGGGGACCGCCTTCGCGTCGGTAGCGGAGAAAAGTTTGCCCGGCCAGGTAGGCGGAGGCCGGTGAAATGGGGTCGAAGTGAACCTGAATCGACTCGAACTCGCGCAGGGTGATTTCGGCGGACGGGAATCCGGCCGAACACTCGGCGAAGACGACCGGACAGAGGAGGAGCGGCCCCTCGGCGGCGGCCCGGGTGAGCTTGTCCCGCCACTTTTCCCAGCCGGGTTGACGGCGCTGCAACTGAATCACGACCGAGGAATCGAGGGCGGTTCTCATGCGTGTTTGCGTTTGTGTTTGGGCGGCAGTTCCACGGGGCCGCGCAGTTCCTCCAGCACCGCTTCGCCCGTCAGTTTCGGCCACGGGTCGCGCCATTGTTTCCCGAACTTCTCCCACGCTTCGGGTGCGATGGTTTTGGTGGCCTTCAGGAACGGCGCGGCTTCATCAAATTCCAGAACATCTCCGGGCTTGAGGTGCAAACGGCTCCGGATATCGAGGGGAATGGTGATCTGGCCTTTGCTGGTAAGGGTGGCTTTCATGACGACAGGAGTAGCTTTGCACGGTAAGGATGACAAGTAAGGAAAACTGCGCCCCACCGCGTGCTCTTTATACGAATCGCGAAGAGCCGTTCCTGTGTCGTCGTTGCGCGACGGTTTTGGAGTGCGGTGACTGGTCACCGCTTTGGCGCAGGCGACTTGTCGCCATCGAACTTCCGTGGGGATTCGGTCACGCGGGCGCGTCACCGCTGGCGCGAGCCGTGAACGCCCCATTCCAGCTTCACGCCGCTCGCACTTTGACGGCGACAAGTCGCCTGGAGAAAGCGGTGACAAGTCCCCGCACTCCACAATCGCGCTCCGGCGGACGCGCGTCAGGCCGCGGCGCGGGTTTGTTTGCGCTGGAGCAGCGGCGCGGTTTCGCCGCGCACGACGGGGCCGGTGATGGTGATGCTCGCGATGTCGCTGGTGCCGGGGATGTCGTACATCACGTCGAGCATGAGGCGTTCGAGGAGGGAGCGGAGGGCGCGGGCGCCGGTGCCTTTCTTGATCGCGCGGGCGGCGAGTTCGCGGAGGGCGTCGGGGGAGAAATGCAGGGAGGCTCCCTCCATGGCCATCAGCTTCGAGTATTGCTTGGTGAGGGAATTCTTCGGCTCGGTGAGGACGGTGATGAGTTGGTCCTCGGTGAGTTCCTCGAGCACGCTGACCATCGGGAGACGACCAATGAATTCGGGGATGAAACCGAAGCTGAGGAGATCCTCGGGTTCGACCAGACCGACGATTTTCCGCTTGTTGGCGGCGAGGTCGAAGGTGTTTTCGCCGGTGGCGTTGAAGCCCATGACGTGCCGGCCGAGGCGGCGTTCGATGACTTTCTCCAAACCGACAAACGCGCCGCCGCAGATGAACAGGATGTTCGTGGTATCGACGCGGATGTACTCCTGCTGCGGATGCTTGCGGCCGCCCTGCGGCGGGACGTTGCAGACGGTGCCCTCGAGGATTTTCAGCAATGCCTGCTGCACGCCTTCGCCGGAGACGTCGCGGGTGATCGAGACGTTGCTGGTGGTGCGGGCGATCTTGTCGATCTCGTCGATGTACACGATGCCCATCTGCGCGCGTTTCACGTCGTAATCGGCCTGCTGGAGCAGGCGCAGGACGATGTTCTCGACGTCCTCGCCGACGTAGCCGGCCTCGGTGAGCGTGGTGGCGTCGGCGATGGCGAAGGGGACATCGAGGATGCGCGCGAGCGTGCGGGCGAGGAGGGTTTTGCCCGAGCCGGTGGGGCCGATGAGGAGGATGTTGCTCTTCTCGATTTCCACGTCGGCGAGGTCGTCGCCGACCTCGGCGCGCAGGGTTTCGGTCGGCTGGGCGAGGCCGCGGTCGTGGAGGATGCGCTTGTAGTGATTGTGAACGGCGACGGCGAGGGTGCGTTTGGCGACGTCCTGGCCGATGCAGAATTCGTCGAGGCGATGCTTGATTTCAGCGGGGCGCGGGACCTTGAGCTTGGGCGCGGCGCGGCGGGTCTCGGTCTGGAGTTCCTTGTCGAGGACGGTCTTGCAGACGTTGATGCAACTGTCGCAGATGTAAACGCCGGGGCCGGAGATGAGCTTGCGGGCCTCGGCGTGGGATTTCCCGCAGAAGCTGCACAGGGTGAGATTGGTGGGGCGGGCCATAAGCGCCGGAGCGAGCGCCTACTTGATGGCGGTCTGGGCGAGCGCGGGCAGGTCTTTGCGGGACTTCACGACTTCATCGACGAGGCCGAAGGTCTTGGCTTCGTCGGCGCTCATGAAGTTGTCGCGGTCGCAGGCTTTCTCGACGACGTCGATGGGCTGGCCGGTGTGATGCGAGATGATGGAGTTGAGGCGGTGCTTCAGCTTCAGCATGTATTTCACGCGGATTTCCACGTCGCTCGCCTGACCTTCGGCGCCGCCGAGGACCTGGTGAATCATGATGTTGGCGTTGGGGAGCGAGAAGCGTTTGCCCTTGGTACCGCCGCAGAGGAGGACCGCGCCCATGCTCGCCGCCTGGCCGATGCAGTAGGTGTTCACGTCGCAGGTCATGAACTGCATCGTGTCGTAGATCGCGAGGCCGGCCGTGACGCTGCCGCCGGGGGAATTGATGTAGAGATGGACCTCTTTTTTCGGGTCGTTCATCTGCAGGAAGAGCAACTGGGCGATGATGAGATTGGCGACCATGTCATCGACCGGCGTGCCGAGGAAAACGATGCGGTCAACGAGCAGGCGGGAGTAGATGTCGTAGCCGCGTTCGCCGCGACCGGTCTGCTCCACCACCATGGGAACGAGGAAATTTTTCATAATTGGGAAAAACCGTGGCGCGGAAACTAGGGACCACCCCCCGGAGCGTCAAGCGTGGCGTCCGGCGCGGCCGGCCGGAGAGGCGCATCCGCGCACTGCCCCCGTAGCGCAAACTTCCAAGTCTGCTGTGTCGCGGGTTTCCAAACTCGCGGGCGGTCCGGCGTCCCGTAACGCCTCGGCTTGTCCCACGTGCTCCGAACTCAGCGGCCCCCGCCGATTTGGAAATCGGCGACACAGCAGGTTTGGAAACCTGCGCTACAGGGCAGTGCGCGGAGTGCGCCCGTCCCCGGGCGCAGCAAGGTGGAGCGGAATGGGGTGCTGGTTGATTCTTGCGCCCTCGTGCGTGCGGGCGTTCCTGCGGCCGGGGACGGCCGCACTCCGCCGCAGGCGTGAACGCCGCGCGCCAAGTGCGGCGGCGGAGTGCGCCCGTCCGCGGGTGCAGCAAGGTGGAGCGGAGTGGGGTGATGGTTGATTCTTGCGCCCTCGTGCCTCCGGACGTTGCTGCGGCCGGGGACTGCCGCACTCCGCCGGAGCGCCGAACTCCAGTTCGGCGCGTTCGCCCACGCGGCGCTTGCACGGAGGTGCTCCCTCGCTACAGTGCGCCGCCGTTTGACCCGGCCCGACCCTGTGCCGCGCGCGAACGCCGACGGCGAAACGTTTTAACAACCACGATTTTTTATGAGTTGGAAAGTATTGATCACCGCCCGGACGATCACCGAAGTCGGCGCGCGGGCCTTGGAGATTCTCCGCGAAGCCGGCTGCGACGTCATCATTCCCGACAAGCTGGGGCCGCTGCCGGAGGCGGAAATCCTCAAGCTCCTGCCGGGCGTCGATGCCGCGCTGGTCAGTCCGGATGCCTACAACGCCGCCGTGCTCGGCTCGCCCGCGGCGGCGCAGCTCAAGATCATTTCGCGCTGGGGCGTGGGCTACGACTCGATCGACATTCCGGCCGCGACGCGGCTCGGCATCGTCGTCGCCTACACGCCGGGGATGCTCGACGAGACGGTCGCCGATTACACTTGGGCGCTGCTGCTCGGCATCGCGCGGCGGATTCATCTCGGGCACATGGGCATGGCGGCGGGCAAATGGGCGCCAGCCTGGGGTCACGATGTGTTCGGCAAGACGCTCGGCGTGGTCGGCTGCGGGCGCATCGGGCAGGCCGTGGTGCGACGCGCGGCAGGTTTCGGAATGCGCGTGCTGAGCTACGACGTGATGCCGAATCCGAACGCAGAGAAGCTCGGCGTGAAGTTTGTGTCGCTCGACGAACTGCTCGAACAGAGCGACTTCGTTTCGCTGCACGCGGCCTCGACGCCGGCCAATCGCGGGATGCTCGGCGAGGCGCAGTTTCGCAAAATGAAAAAGGCGTCGTATCTCATCAACGCGGGTCGTGGCGCGCTGATCGACGAGGCGGCGCTGGTGAAGGCGCTGAAGGAAGGCTGGATCGCGGGCGCGGCGCTGGACACGTTCATCCAGGAGCCGATGGCGGCGGAGCATCCGTTCCGCACGACGCCGAATCTGCTGATCGCGCCGCATCAGGCGTCGTTCGCGCGCGAGACGGGCGAACGCGTGAGCAACGCGGCGGCGCAGGCGATTGTGGATTTGATGCAGGGGCGCAGGCCGCAGTTGCTGGTGAATCCGGACGTGCTGAGCTCGCCGGCGGCGCGGGTGAAGGTGGGGTGAACTGGAGCGCCGAGCAGTGCTCGGCGCACTGCGGCGGCGGAGTGCGCCCGTCCTCGGGCGCAGCGAGGTGGAGCGCAGTGAGGCGTGGAAAATTCTCACGGTCTCCGCGCGGGCGGGCGTCGCTGCGGCCGGGGACGGCCGCACTCCGGGGCGGGCGGGTTTGCGGGTGTTAGAGAATTTATGAAGACCAATCATGTTAAGGCGAAATTGAAACGCGGCGAACCGAGCATCGGCACGTGGCTGACGCTGCCGGATTCCATGTCGGCGCGGCTGATGGCGCGGGCGGGGTTTGACTGGCTGACGGTCGAGCTGGAACACACGCCGATCACGTTCGAGACTGCGGCGCAGGATTTCGCAATCATCGCGGCGACCGGTCCCGCGCCGCTGGTGCGCATCCCGTGGAACAGCGCGGAGACGATCAAGCGCGTGCTGGACACGGGCGCGTGGGGCATCGTGGTGCCGATGGTGAACTCGCGCGCGGAGGCCGAGGCGGTGGTGGATGCCGCGTTGTATGCGCCGCAGGGCAACCGCTCGATCGGCGGCTATTCGCACGCGGCGAATTTCGACACGGACGCCGCGACGTACTACGCCAAGGCGAACGAGCAGATTCTCGTGGTGGTGATGATCGAGCACATCCGCGGCGTGGAGCGGGCGGACGAAATCCTGAGCGTGCCGGGCATCGACGCGGTGTTCATCGGGCCGAACGATCTGCACAATTCGATGGGGCTGAAGCCGGTGTTCGACAGCGATGACAAGCGGTTTGTCGATGCGGTCGCGCATGTGCTCAAGACGGCCAAGGCGAATGGGATCGCGGCGGGCATTCATGTGGTGGACGCGCCGGCGGCGCAGCGGCGCATGGCCGAGGGCTTCCAGTTCATCGCGGTGGCGAGCGAGGCGGGGATGATGCTCGCGAAGGCGGGCGAGATCACCAAGGCGCTGAACCTCGGCGCGGGCAAGCCGGCGCTGGCGAAGTATTGAAGGGGCACGCAGTGGGATTTCCCACCGCCTGCAATTTGATGAACGCGCAGCCGCAGTTTACGCCCGAGGAAATCCGCGAGTTGCGGGGCGGCGGTGATGCGTTGTTCGCGCAGTTGGGACGGCCCGACGCGCTTGCGGCGGGCGGGGAAACGGCGGTGCTCGTGAATGTCACAAGGATCGACAGCGTGCCGGCGCTGCGGCTGTTTCTGCGGGCCTACGTCACCGAGGTTTTGCTGCCGCTCGAACTGCCGGCGATTGCGCGGGCGTTTTCGCAGGTGCAACGCAACGAGCTGCGGGAGCTGCTCGAGACGACGCGGGAGCTGGGGCGCGAGCCGCGGCTGCGAGAGTTCGCGAGGGCGAGCCAGCGTGTGGGCGGAAGTCATTTGGAACGGTTGCGTCCGCTGGCGGATCAGCGGCTGGTGCGGCGATTTCGCGACGCGGTCGCGGCGGGGCAGGCGTCGCCGTGGCACACGGTGGTGTTCGGGCTGACGTTGGCGATTTATTCGCTGCCGTTGCGGCAGGGCCTGGTGCATTACGCGCGGCAGATGCTGGGCGGCTTCATCGCGGCCGCGGCGACCACGGTGCTGATGACGAAGTCGGCGGCGGATGCGTTGCTGGAGGAGTTGTGCGGGGACCTGGCAGCGGGCGTGGAGGCGGTCGTGACCGCGCACGCCGGCGGCGGGTTGCGCGTGGTGTAACGCCAGCTCGTAGCCGCCGACGTGAGGAGGCGGACGAACGTGGTTGGGCGGACGATCCTCGACCAGCGCCCGATCCGCCTCCTCACGTCGGCGGCTACGGCACTCGACCTGCAACCTGATCGGGACGAGCGGTTCTCACCCCCGAGATTCTTGAACGCGCACTCGACCGAGCGAGCGGCCTGGAACTCCCGCAGATTCAAGGCGACCACAGATGGGGAATTTTGTCTGTGGTCGCTTTGAATCTGCGGGAGTCAATCGCGGAACTTCACCGGATTTTTTCTGCGGAAGCGGGGGCGTTGGGACAAAGGAGGCGTGAGTCTCCTCACGTCGTCTCCTACAAAGGGTCGGGCAGCCGACGTGAGGAGGCGGACGATCCTCGACCAGCGCCCGATCCGCCTCCTCACGTCGGCTGCTACGGCGCGCCGCCCGTTGTAGGAGTCGGAGGTAACGAGACTCTAACCTCCTTCCCCGAGAGGCCCGTCCAAAACACTTCGAACCGCGTCTGGCAACCGCGGTTCCGGTCCCACACGCCTTATCCAGATCAGCCCTCGAGACTCAGTCCGCTGTTCGCGTAGAAAAGGTCAGAGTCTCCTTACGTCGTCTCCTACAAAGGATGGGTCCGCCCGCGCGCCGGGGCGACGCGCGGGCGGCGACGGTTTTCCACGTTCAGAAACGCACCGTGAACGCGGCGCGCACGCGGTAATCGGGCACCGCCTGCGTGCCCGAGGCCCGGATGCTCACGGGCAGGTCACCGCCGAGGCTGAAGTTGTATTTGTCCTTGTAGCTCACTTCGAGTTGCGGGCCGAGGAACACGGCGCGCATGGCGGTCTCGGGATCGACCGCGCCATTGTCGCGGTCGGTGCCTTTGTATTCGCCGGTGATGTTGGCTTGGAGGCTGAGGTTGAGGTTGTCGGTGGTCACGAGGAAGTAGCCGGGGCCGCCGCTCCAGGTGAGATCGTTGGCGTAGCGGCGTCCGTAGTCGCCTTCGGTGCGGATGGCGTACTGGGAATTGGCGGTGAAAAACCAGCGGTTCCAGCTCGCGAACACGCCCGTGCCGACGAGGCCATCGACCGAGCCGCTGCCGAGCGCGAGGTCGTGGCCGTGGACCGCGCCGAATTCTGGCTCGGCGAGGCGGCGGGTGTTGCCGGTCGGGAGTTTAAGTCCGCCGAGGAGGTTCCAGCGGAAGATGCCGTTCTTATACTGCTCCTGCACCGGTGCCCAGTGGCCGAGGAGCGAGAGGTCGCCGACGCCGCTTTCACTGCCGGTATCGACGGCGCCGGTGTCGTCCACGCGCCGGTAGGAGCGGTGGATGACGGGGAGGTTGACCTGGACACCGACGCGGCTCTTGAAGTTGTAGCCGACGAAGACCTGCGAGATGGAGCTGTTCATATACTGCCCGTCGGGATTGGCGACGCTCGCGCCGTCCGTCTGCAACGAGCCGTAGCGCGTGAACTGTTCGGCGACGCCGGCGACCCAGCCCTTGCCGGATTCGCCGCGGGACGCGAAGGACGAGTACACCGCACACAGGTCACAACTCCACGCGGGCGCGACCGCCGCCCCCGCCAACACCAACACTGAGATGCCAAAGGTTTTCATGTAATAATCTTTTCCGTTTCTGTTTGTGGGCACACCGCCGCCGTGGCGTGCAGGCGTGTCCGGTTAAATCCAACTGACTCACTGACTGACCGAATCCGCGCCGCGACGACGGGTCGCGACGCCACCAAACCAACTGAACTGGGAGGTCAGACCGGGAATAACCGGGGGCGGGGGAAGGGCGGAGGATCGGCGCGGCGCGGTGCGTCCGTGTCCGGAGCCGACGGTGGCCGCAGCGGGGCCGGGGGGAAAACCCAGATGGTGGAAAGTGTGAGCGAGCCTTCGAGTTTGAAGGCGGGCTTCACGATGTCCTGCTTCTGCTGCTGTTGTTTGCCTGCGGCGACGAGCTTGCAAAGCTTGCAGGGGTAAGCGCCGCCGAGGGCTTTGTTGATGGCCTCGCCGAGCGTGGCGGTTTGCGAAAAGGTGATGACCATGCCGACCCACGCGGCGCTTTGCAGCGCGACCCAGTGCAGGCCGAGCGAGAGGCTCAGCACAACAACCAGCAGGGCGGTGGCAAGGCGACGGGGCATCAATTAAGGCGTGTCTAGGCGATGGGAACTAACGAGAGGACCACCGAGGCACGATGGACAGAGGGCGGCGAAGCCGAAACCCACGGAGCGCGGGCGGTCCCCGCCCGCAGCGGCCCCGCATCTGCGGCGGCGCAAGAAAACCCAAGCGCCCCGGCTCCGATGTTGCCGCTGCGACCGGGGACCGGTCGCGCTCCGCTTTGGCTGCGGCTCCGCCGCTCTGTGTGCATCGTGTCTCGGTGGTTCATCCGATTTTGCTCAACCGAGCAGTTACGAATAAGGCGGCAGTGGACGTGCGACGCGCGGATTACTTCACGTTCAGCGCGATGTCCTGCATGAGCACCAGCGCGACGGATTCGGTGAATTCCTGAATCGTGTTGGCGCGTAGCGCAGCGCCGAGGTTGGGCTGGCGCGCGAGGAGATCGGTGGCGTTGGCCTGGCCGATGATCTGCGAATCGCGCAGGCGGATGGCTGTGGCCTGGATGTCGGGCGCGGTGTAAACGCGGTCGCCGGAAATCTCGCGGACGCTGACGGAGCGCGAGGAAATGAGCACTTCAATGACGACATCGGCGAGGCGGGAGAGGGCCTCGCGGTCGGTCTTGATCCAGTCGAGCGGGTTGCGGGAACTGGTTTTCTCGAGACCGGTGAACATGCTCTCGGGCAGGTCGGACAGCGCGGCCTCGGCGATGCGCAACGGGCGGCCGAAGAGTTTCTCGACTTCGCGGAAGGTGAGCTTGTCGGTGAGAGTCGGTGGGCGCGACGCGAGAGGAGTGACGGGTGCCGGGGCCGCAGGGGTGCTGTTGGTGGTCCCGGTGGCAGGGGCGGCTGCGTTGTCTTCGATCACCACGCGATTGACCTGAATGGCAAAGCGCGGGGCGCCGAGCTTTGGCAGCGCGGCCTTGAACTGGCCGAGAATGGCCTGCGCCTGCTCGGCAGTGACGAGCTTGGCGGCGGCGCTGAAGGGGCGCTGCTCGTACACGAAAAGCGGCTTCGGCGACGCGGACGGCGTGATGACCTGCGTCACGGGCGGCGGCGGTTGCGGACCGGGCACGAAGGTGTTCGGCGGCGGCGGTTGCGGACCGGCGACAAGGCGCGACGCGGTGAGCGCCAGGCCGAGGAGGGTGAGGGTTTTCATCGGCTTTCCTTTCGGGTAGAAGGTTGGCCCTCGCCGCACGGGCGAGGGCGTTGAGCTTGAATCAGAGCAGCGAATTTTTAACCACGGATGGACACGGATGATTGAACTGCAACCATTCAGTCGAACCGAATTTTTTGGACCGCAGCGACGCGATGAGCACAGAGAAAACCAAGCACTCGCTGGTCGAACAGCGTTCACTGATTGGTGACTTTCGGGTGCCGGCGTCGTCCCCCGTTTTTCCCGGTGCTCATCGAATCTCTGCGGTTTTCTGTCCCATTCCAACCGAATGGAAACGGCCAGCCTGAAAATTTCATGGTCATTTTGTAGCGCAGGCTTCCAAGCCTGCTGTATCGCGGGTTTCCAAACCCGCAACGCGTCCGGCGAGGCCGACACGCTGCCGACTTGGAAGTCGGCGACACAGCAGGTTTGGAAACCTGCGCTACACGGGCACGCCGGACGCCGCCGCTCAGTGCGCCTCGCGGATGCGGATGGTGTATTTCTTGGCGAGGTTGTTGAGCGAGGTGAACTTCACGGCTTCCTGCGCGTTCTCGGTCAGGATGAGCGTCTGGAACGGCGATTCGTCGCCGGTGGGAAACCCGTTGGCGTCTTTGAAAACGCAGCCGATCTGGACCTGGATGCGGCGGCCTTCGCGGTTGCGAATGTTGGCGGCGATTTCGAGCCGGCCGTCCTCGAGCACGCGTTCCTGGATGCCGGAGCAGGTGACCGAACGCTGCACGCGGGCGTCGAGCAGGACGAGCTTCTCGCGGTTCTCGAGATCGTACTTGGTGGTGTTCTTCGGCAGATAAGCGCCGCCGCCGCAACCGGCCCCGAGGCCAAGGCCGAGGGTCAGGAGCGCGAGGGAGAGGGTGAGGTTTTTCATAGGCTGTGAGGTTGGATTATCTATCGCTGAGAAAGACGACGGTGTCACGTCCGGGCGCGACTTCGACGACGATGTTCTTGGTCAGGCGCGCAACCGGCTGGCCGCGGGAATCGAGAAATTCGACGGTCGCGTTGTGACGCCCCGGCGGCACGGCGAGCGCGGCGAAACTGAGGAATTGCGGGAGATTGTCCCAGCTCCGCGTGTCGGCGCGCGGCGTGGTGGCGCTGGAGACGACCTTGTTCAAAACGCCAAAGAGCGCCACGCCCACCCCGGCCGTGCGGACCGTGCGGTCGCGGCTCTGCGTGAGGACGAGGCCACTGAGGAGCGAGGCGTCGCCGAGGGCGTCAGTCGTGCCCTTGAAGGCGGCTTTGTTCGCCAAGATTTTGTCCATCACGCGCCCGCCGCGGGTGTGCGCCTGAAACGTAAGGTCGTCGAAAATATCGGCGCGATGCGTGACGCCGCCGAGGGTGATGCGCGCGGAGTAGGCTTCGGAATAGCCGTCGCGATAGACCAGCGTCTCGCCGTATTGGCCACCGGCGAACTTGGTCGGGCCGTAACCGAACTGGAGGAAGAACAGCACGTTCGCCTGCGGGTCGTAGGCGGGCGGCGTGCCGTGCTTGGCGTTGGCGCGGGCACGCTGCCAGGCGTCCGCGCCGTCGCCGCCGAGCTTTGCGCTGGCGAGGCCGTCGAGGTAATCGAGGATCGCGTAGTCACCGGCGAACTGCTGGTTCTGCGCGTCGCTGTCGAGGAACTGGCCGTTGCGGAAACACGCGCGGGCATTGTCCGGTTCGCCATCCATCCAGTAGAGCACGCCGCGATAAAAGTAGGCCATCACGCGCTCGTAAGGTTCGCCGAAGTAAATCTTGGAGGATTCTTCGTTGAAAAATCCGCGCGCGCGGCGGGCCTCGGGATCTTTCGCGGGCACGCCGCTGATGGTGAGGATCGCGTCGTCGAGGAGTGTTTTCGCCTGGGCGAAATTGTTTGCGCGCAGCGCAGCGGCGGCCTTGCGGTATTGCGAGAGGACCTTGTCCTTGTCGCGCGGGGACGCACCGCCGCCGCTTTTGGTCGCGGACGTGGTCGAGCAGCCGAGCAGCAGGCCGCACAGCGCCACCGAGGCGAGACGGGGGAAGAGTTTCATCCTAGTTTTCGGAGTCGAGCCTCACGCGAAGGGCGCAGACGAAGCAAAGGGAAGGCGACTCGGTGGCCGCAGCGGAGCGCGGGCGGTCCCCGCCCGCAGCGGCTCCGACCCCGCGAAGGCGCACGCAACTCCAAACGGCCCGGCTTTGATGTTGCCGCTGCGACCGGGGACCGGTCGCGCTCCGCTTCGGCTGGGGCTTCGCTGCTTTGTGTCCATCGCGTCTCGGTCGTCCATCAACATCGGCTCGACTGCGTCGTCGCAGCTCAGCGATACGCGGCGTCCTCGAGGCCCTGCTTTTTGATTTCCGAGGCGTCTTCCCAGACGATCACGCTCGTGCGGGCGTCGATGAGCTGGAAGCTGTAGAGGATGTAATCGCTGGTGCCCTTGGCGCTGCGCGTCGAGAGGCCTTGGAGCTTGCCGGTGAGGAAAAAGTCCGCGCCCTTGAACTCGACGACGCGAGCGTCGCTGCTGCTGGTGACCGCGCCGGACTGCTTGAGATCGCGCTCGCGTTCGAGCGCGGGCATGCGGTTGCGCGCGAGGAACACCACGCGGCCCCTGGCCTTGCTGTTCAGCTCGGTGCGGATGCGCGTGAGGAAGATGTCCTTGTTCACGGCGAAGCGGGTTTCATTGATCACGGGATCGAGGACAATCACGGGACGCCCGGTGGCATTGGCGATTTCCGGCGTGCTCAGGATGCTGCGGGCCATCTTGTCGGTGACGGCGACGAGGTCCTGCGACTCGATGCCCGTGCCGGCGACGAAGCCGCGTTCGTCGGCGCGCATCTCGGTGACGGCGATGCCGGAGGGGTTTTTGACGCCAGACGAAGCACAGCCCGAGAACAGGGCGGCGAGCGCAAGCGCGGACACGGGGACGGTGAGTTTCAAGAGTTCAAGTTTCATAATTCGCGGAGCGATGGATAACGGCGGGCGCGGCGAGATTCAACGACCGAAAAGCGAATTCGCGCGCGACATGGGGCTGGCCGGGTAGGGATTCACGACCGTGGAATGCTGCGGCGCGGGCGGAACGACCGGGGCGTTGGGCACGGCGGGGGCGTTCGGGATCGTCGAGTAGTAGGGCGCGGGCGGTTGGTAGATCGGCGTGGCTTGCACGGGGGTGGAACCGTAGGTGCGCGCGGCCTCCTGCCGGCGCGCCTGCTGTTCCGCAATGCTGCCGAGCAACAAGCCCGCGCCCGCGCCGATGGCCGCGCCTTCGAGACCGCGATGGCCGGAGTTGTTGCCAATCACCGCGCCCGCGATGCCGCCGAGCACGGCCCCGGTGCCGGCGTAGTTGGGGCGGTAGTAATAATCGCGGGATTCGTAGCCGTAGCCATACGACGGGCCGTAGCCGTAGGTCGGAGTCGCGCCGTAGCTCGGATAGTATCCAGATTCACCGCGGCCTGCGCCGGACAGCGCGCCGAGCAAAAGCCCCGCGCCCGCCCCGATGGCGATGCCCTCCCCCGTGCGCCGTCCGCTGTTGTGCCCGATGATGCCCCCGAGCAACCCGCCCCACACGGCCCCGCCGAACGCATCGGGCGAGAGCCACTGCGCCTGCGCCGACGCCGGCAGAATGCTCAGCGCGGCCAAACCCGCCAAAATCAGCTTTCTCATAATCAATTTGCTCCACGGTTGCGACCGGGCATCCCCCGCCCGCGCGGCGACCCCGCGCACGCATCGTCCCGGCCTTTGTTCGCAGCGTAGCACAGCGGACGGGCGGGGCAATTGTTGCATCGTGGCATCGTGGTAGGGCCGCGTTGCGCGCGGCCCTTGCATTTCCCCGTCCCGAGCGCGGGAGGAATTCGCTAGCGCACCGCGAGATCGTGATCTGTCGGGGGGAAAGGTCACGGACGCGCACAGCGCGTCCCTACCGCATCGTGGCAGGGCTGCGTTGCCGCGCTGCCGCGGAGTGCGCCCGTCCCCGGGCGCAGCGAGGTGGAGCGGGGGAAGACGCGGGCCAATCCCAACCCTCCGTGCGGGCGGACATCGCTGCGGCCGAGGACGGCCGCACTCCGGATGCGCCGCGGCCCACGATGCACCCCTCTTTGCGTTTCCTTGCGTTCTTTGCGGCAATTCGCCCCGCCTCTCCCGCCTTGTAAATCCCTGCCTCCTGCCTACCCTCGTCGAAATATGAAACGCGGAGATTTCCTGCGGCAATGGGGCTTGTCCGGTCTGAAACTAAACCTCGGTTTTCTCGAGGCCGAATTCGCGCCCACCGAACCCGATCGCCTCGCCGCGTGGGAGCTGTACATCGAACTCCTCACCCGCATCACCACCCAACCGCTCCCGGCCACGGACGGCGACGAAGCAACCGCGCTTGCCAGCGTCCACGCGCTCTTCCCGCTCACGCGCGAAATCCTCCGCAAACACGGCCCCGGCAGCAACGAATTCGCCAAGCTCGCCATCCCCGTCCTCAACCAAATCATCCGCCCCTTCACCGCCCGCTGGCACAAGCTCTCCCTCGCCGGCGCCTTCGCCGACCCCGCCCAGCGCGCCCAATTCCGCACCGAACTCGCCACGCTCCAGCCGCTGCTCCGCCATTACACACAAGCCCTCGCCGCACTTGCGGGCGTCGAGGATTTGACCGGGCTGACGAGCGAGTGATCAGTCGTTTTGAGACCTCTCCCGCCATGCCTGACACCCCAAATCCCGCCCACACGCTGTGGGTCGAACTCACCACGCGCATCACCACGCAGCGGCTGCATCATCGCAGCGGGGAGGAGGAGACGGCGGCGGCGAGCATTTACGGACTGTTCAAGCTGGGGCGGGAATTGATGGCGGCCAATCCGGCGGACGAGGAGTTCATGGACCTCACGCTGCATTTGCTGAACACGACGCTGCGGCCGTACACGGCCCGCTGGCATGGGTGGATGACGGAGGACCGGGAGCGGCGCGATGGGGAGGGCAAGCCGGCGTTGCGGTTCAAGGATGAGTGGGTGCGGTGTCAGTTCCGCCAGGAGCTGCGGGAGTTGCAGCCGCGGTTGGTGGCGTATGCGCTGACGTACGAGGCGCTGCGGGATGGCGGCAAGGTCGAGGATTGGTGGTTCAAGCCGAGCTCGGCGCAATTGCGCGAGTTGCAGCGGCGATGCGCGCCGCTGCCGAAAGCCAACCTCGGCGCGCCGCTCGTGGCGGGGATCGGCGATCAGGTGCGGTTCGCGCATCTGGAGGATGCCAAGCGGAGAGAACTGTGGGGCCGCATCAACGAGGCGGAGCGGCGTGAAATCTGGCGGCGGCGCGGGATTGATTCGACGGCGCCGGTGGTGAATGCGACGGCGCTGGCGTTTTCCGGCGGCGGGATCCGGTCGGCGACGTTCTGTCTCGGGATCACGCAGGTGCTCGCGCGGCGGGGGTTGCTGAAGGAGTTCGATTATCTCAGCACGGTGTCGGGCGGTGGATATTTCGGGTCGTTCCTGAGCGCGTATCTCGGGAGTGATGACGAGGAGAAGAAGGCGGCGACAGCGGGCGGAGCGCCGCTCTCCGATCCGGCGCGCGGGGGAAAGCTGGCGCGACACGCCGGGCCGGAGGCCGGCGCTCCGGGGGCGGGGCGCGGCGGCGCGACGGGGGAGCGGATCGCGGAGACGTTCGCGCCGGGTGCGAATCTGCGCGAGCCGCGGCCATTGCGGCATTTGCGCAATCGCAGCCGGTATCTCGTGGACGGGGATTTTCAGGGCAAGGTGATCGGCGTCGGGATGGTGCTGGTGGGGGTGCTGTTCAATCTGCTGATCCTGCTGCCGGTGCCGCTGGTCGTGGTGTTGATCACGATGGGGTTCAAGTCGTTCGGCTGGTTCGGGGATTTGGGTTGGGTGAAGAAGGGCGGGGCGTGGGTGCCGGCGTGGGATACGCCGGTGAGCCTGGTGCTCGCCGGGTTTCTGGTTCTCACCGGCGCGGCGGCGCTGGTGTATCCGTGGCTCAAGGCGCGCTGCGATTGGGCGAGTCGCGAGGACGGGAAGTCCACCGTTTTTCGGCGCTGGCGGATTGCCTTCCTCGTGCTGCTGGGTGTCAGCGTGGTGCTGTTGTCCTCGTGGCTGGCACCGTTCGGATTCCGCTTGTACGTCGCGGCTCGCACGGCGGAGTTTTGGGAAAACTTCACGGCGTTCGGCGCGAAGATCGAACAGCTCAGCGCGCTGCTGGGCTTGTCGCTGACGGCGCTGCTGGGCGTGCTGGCGACCAAGGCGGACGTCGGCGGACGGCTCGGCCGGCTGCTGGGGAAACTGCTGATTCTGGCGGGGCCGTTGCTTTATTTGTTCGTCTTCTACGGCGTCGGGTATCGGCTGATGTTCGCGGAACCGGCTGACCAATGGCACTGGGGGTATGTGCTCGGAACCACGGCGGTGATGGTGCTTTGGAGCTGGTGGTTCGTGGACGTCAACGCGTATTCGCCGCACGGCTATTACCGGGACCGGCTGGCCGAGTGTTATCTGATCCGGCCGCGCAAGGTGACGGACGAATCGCGTGACCTGCCGGCCATCGAGGTGGAGCCGGTGAATCGCCTGAAGCTTTCGGAACTGAACAAGACCGGCGTCGCGCCGTATCATCTCATCAACACGACGGTGAATCTGCCGTCGAGCGAGGAGCGCGAATTGCGGGGGCGCAACGGGGATTTCTTCGTGTTCAGCAAGGATTTCTGCGGCAGTCCGATGTGCGGTTATTATCCGACGGCGGATCTGGAGGCCGCCGATCCGCATCTAAATCTGGGGACGGCGATGGCGATTTCCGGCGCGGCGGCGTCCTCGAACATGGGCTGGCAGACTCCCAATTCGCTGCGCCTGGTGCTGACGTTGGCGAACGTGCGGCTGGGCTACTGGCTGCGGCATCCGCGCCTCGGCACCGAGAAGGCGACCAAGATGAACGGACCGGGACCGTTGCTCTTGTTTCGCGAGATGTTCGCGATGCAGATGGATGAGGGCCGGCATTTCCTGAACCTGTCCGATGGCGGGCATATCGAGAATCTCGCCGTGTACGAACTGTTGCGGCGCAAGTGCAAGTTCATCGTGTGCGTGGACGGCGGGCAGGAGCCGGGGATGGAGTGCGAGGACTTGATGCGGCTGGAGCGGTATGCGGCGATCGATCTGGGCATCAAGATGCACTACGACATCGAGGACCTGAAGTTGCACACCAACGGCTACAGCCGCGCCTACGGGGTGATGGTGAAGATTGATTACCGTCCGCCGGCGGATGAAGCGGCCCGGCGCGCGCGCAAGCCCGGTGAGGCCGAGTGGGGCTGGATGCTGTACCTCAAGCTGGCGATGATCGGTTACGCGCCGGGCTACGTGATGGATTACAAACGACAGCACCCGGATTTTCCGCACGAATCGACCGGCGATCAGATTTACGAGGAGGGGCAGTTCGAGGCGTATCGAGCGTTGGGCGAGGCGGCGGCGGAGAGCTTTTTCACGGAGGAACTGATCGACGGCGGGAAGCCCGCGAACGTGGAAGCGTGGTTCCAGGCGCTGGTGTCGGCGTTGCT
Organism: Verrucomicrobiota bacterium; assembly: GCA_014193395.1. Classification (GTDB taxonomy): domain Bacteria; phylum Verrucomicrobiota; class Verrucomicrobiia; order Limisphaerales; family BJHT01; genus BJHT01. The sequence goes on along the minus strand of BJHT01000012.1, from coordinate 8,599 downwards.
GCCGGACAATGACGAGGTGTTTGGGAAGGCGGGGAAGGCGGCCGGCGGCGGGACGTGAAGCGGACGGGGGTGATGGCCGCAAAGAACGCAAAGGGGCGCAAAAAGGGGCGGGATGCGACCGCTGGCGCGCGGGCGGTCCTGACCTGTCCCCGTCCGGACGCGTGGGGATTTGCGACGACGTCGGTTGCAGCCGAACGCCGCGGCGGGGGGGAAGGTTACGGACGCGCGGCAGCGCGTCCCTACCGGGATGGGGTCAGCCTGCGGCCACGGCGGCGGTGATCGCGTCGCCCATTTCACGGGTGCCGACTTTGCGGGCGCCGGTTTCGGCGGCGCTGAAGATGTCGCCGGTGCGCAGGCCGGCGGCGATGGTTTTGCCGACGGCGGCTTCGATCGCCAGGGCGACGTCGTTGCGGCCGAAGCTGTAGCGGAACATGAGCGCGACGGAGAGAATCTGCGCGATGGGATTGGCCAGGTCCTTGCCCGCGATGTCGGGCGCGGTGCCGCCGGCCGGCTCGAAGAATCCGAAGGTCCGCTCGCCGCTGGTCGCGCCGAGGCTCGCGCTGGGCAACATGCCGAGCGAACCGGCAAGGGCCGCCGCTTCATCGCTGAGGATGTCGCCGAACATGTTTTCGCACAGCAGCACATCGAACTGCGTGGGCCGCAGCACGAGCTGCATCGCGCCGTTGTCCACGAACATGTGTTCGAGCGCCACGTCGGGATACGCCTTGGCGACGCGGGTGACGACGTCGCGCCAGAGCACGCCGTTTTCGAGCACGTTCGCCTTGTCGATGCTGGTCACTTTCTTGCGGCGCAAGCGCGCGGCCTGGAACGCGACGTGCGCGATGCGTTCGATCTCGGGCGTGGTGTAAACCATCGTGTCGATGGCGCGCATCGCGGGATGCAGGTTGCCATCCTGCGCGTCAGGCACGGCGATGACCTCGGTTTTTTTCGGCTGGCCGAAATACATGCCGCCGGTCAGTTCGCGCACGACGAGAATGTCGATGCCGTCACCCTGGCGCTCGGGGCGCAGCGGGCAGGCGTGCGCGAGGGCCTTGGGGAGCTGCACGGGGCGGAGGTTGGCGAAGAGGCCGAACTCCTTGCGAATGCGCAGCAGCGCCGCGCGCTCGGGCCGCTGCTCTTTCGGAATCGTCGGGTCGCGGTCGGGCAGGCCGACGGAGCCGAAGAGGATGGCGTCGGACAATTTGCACAGCGCCAGCGTGGCGTCCGGCAGCGCCTGGCCCGCGGCGTCGATGCCCGCCCAGCCCACGGGCGCCGCGGTGATGGAGAGGTGCAGGTGGAATTTCTTCTCGACCGCGCCGAGGACTTTGAGCGCCTCGCGCATGACCTCCGGTCCGATGCCATCGCCCGCCAACGCCGCAATTTTCAGCAACTCAGGTTTCATAAGGGGCGCGACAGTACGAACATCACCGGGGCGATTCAACGGGAAACGGGGGCGCGGCCGGTGAACAACGCCGCGGGCATTTTGCGCTTTCCAAGGCGGAAGCACGGCCCCTAACTGCGCGCCGCTATGACCGCACACACCGCTCCCAAAATCTCCAAATGGCCGTTTTTTCTCGCTGATCTGCTGCTGCTCGGGGCCGCGGTGGCATTGGTCGAAATCTGCCGGCGCCCGTTCGGATTGTGGGAAAGTGTCGCGTTTGCGGCGTGCGTCGCGCTGGCGGGTTGGTTCGGCATCTGGCCGTTCCTGCGTGATCACGACGCGGCGCTGCGGTTCGCGGAATCCGATGCGCTGAACGAGACCGCCGCCAAAATCCAGCAGCTCGAGACGGTCGCCAAACAGATCACCACCGCGACGTCGCACTGGCAGAGCGCGCTGGATCAATCGCAGAAGACCGTGGCCACGGCGGACACCATCGCGGCGCGCATGGCGGCGCAGGAGAAGGAGTTCATCGAGTTCATGCAGCGCGCCAACGACATGGAAAAGGCCACGCTGCGGCTCGAGGTGGACAAGCTGCGCCGCTCGGAAAGCGAGTGGCTCCAGGTGCTCGTGCGCATGCTCGATCACACCTACGCGCTGTATCGGGCGTCGGTGAATTCCGGGCAGCCGCAACTGGTGCAGCAGCTCGGGAATTTTCAGTTCGCGCTGCGCGACGCCGCCCGGCGTGTCGGACTCGCGCCGTTCGTGCCGGCGGTGGCCGAGCCGTTCGATGCCAAGGTGCATCATCTGGAAGATGAAAAGGCCACGGTGCCGGCGCAGGGTCGCATCGCGGAGACCGTGGCCACGGGTTACACGTATCAAGGGCAACTGCTGCGGCCGGCGCTCGTGACGTTGCAGATGCCCGCTGCTGCCGAGGCCGCGGCGGCGCAGGCGAAGCCGGTCGAGGGGCAATTGCTTTGAGTTGGGGCGAGGCAGTGGAATCTGCTGAGGCCCTGTTTGAAAAGACCCTTGAGCCGCGAGGAACTGGGTTTGGAGTTCCGCGTTTACGCGGTCCCCGCGTCGCACGAAGCATGAGCCGCGTAAACGCGGAACTCCAAACGAAGTGCTCAAGCAGGCTCTGAGGGGAACAGACAGATACGATGGATACCGGGCGGCGGAGCCGCGGCCAAAGCGGAGCGCGACCGGTCCCCGGTCGCAGCGCGTAAAGGGGGAAGAGAGCCGGAAAATTCCAACGACTTCCGCCCTGCGTGCGTGCTGCGGGCTGGGACCGCCCGCGCTCCAGATCCGCCAGCCGAGGTGCCTCACCCATTCACTGCTCCGCATGATCTTGTCGCTAATGATTCTGAGCACTTCCCGTCCGCCCGGCCCCGCGAGGACCGACCGAAAAACAGAATGGGGATTGGAACAGAATCGTTAGAGGCAAAATCATGGGGAAGATTTTGCGGGCCACTCCGGATCGCCAGTGGAACTTTGCGCCAGCGTCCGCTGCTCCGCATTTCGGGTGCGCTGGCCCCAATCTGCGCTTTTGTTTTGGCGCTCGGGTTCTTCTCACGGCGTGGCCAAAATGATTGCGAACCTGAATCCCGGAAACGGATTTGGGCAAAGGAATGGAGGCAAAGGAATGGGGACAGGAATTTTTTGTCTTCATTCCTTTGCCCCCATTCCTTTGCCCAAGACTCCGCTGCCCCATTCCCGTGGTCCGATCGGTCTCCGGTCCCTGTTGAACGCTCCTGCCGCGCTCCCGCCGTGCTCCGGCGTGAACAGCCCTTTCTTTGCCGCCGTCTGCGCTCCCCGACCGGCCCGGACGACTGCGGTGTCCGGGCGCGGTCATCGTGTCACCCGTTCCTTGCCCAAGATATTATGAAACAACGCTGGTTCGTCCCTTTCGCAAAAACATTGTCCCTGTTCGTCGCGCTCGCCGTGACGGCGGCGGCGGCCACCGCCGCGCCCAAGCGCATCCTCGTCATCACCCAGTCCAAGGGCTTCAAGCACGGCCCCGTCTCGCGGCCCGCGCCGGACCAGCTCTGCCTCGTCGAAAAAACCCTGCAGGAGATTGGCACCAAGTCCGGCGTGTTCGAGGTCGAGCTGTCGCAGGACGCCATCGCCGCGCTCACCAAGGAGAATCTCGCCAAGTTTGACGCGCTCTTCTTTTACACCACCGGCTCGCTGCTGCCCGCCGGGGAACCGCGCGAGGCGCTGCTCGACTTCGTGCGGCAGGGCAAGGGCTTCATTGGCACGCACAGCGCGACGGACACGTTCAAGGACTTCAAGGGCTACACCAGCCTCATCAATGGGAGCTTCGCCGGGCATCCGTGGGGCAGCGGCACCACCTGCACGTTCGTCAATCACGAGCCGTCGCATCCGATCGTGAAAATGTTCGACGCCGAGTTTCAGTGGAAGGACGAGATCTACCAATACAGCGACTACGACATGAAATCCGTGCGCGTCCTGTACAGCCTGAACATGGCCAAGACGAGTCCCAAGATGCCCTACCTCGTGCCCGTCTGCTGGGTGCGGGAATTCGGCCAGGGCCGGCTGTTCTACACGAACCTCGGCCACAACGAGGCCACCTGGAAGGACGCCAAATATCAGGAACATCTGCTCACCGGCATCCGCTGGGCGCTCAAGCTTATCGAAGGTCCGGCCACGCCGAACCCCGAGGTTCAGCAGGTCGAGCACGACAAATCCATCGTCGCCTTCGCCGCCAACGTCGCGGGCAAAGACGCCACGCCCTATCTCGCCAAAGCCGCCGCCAATCCCGCGTGGCTCACCGAAGTCACCGCCGCCGCGAGTGCCGCGGGCAAGGCCCAGAGCGCCGTCAATGGCGTGCGCGATCCCGATCCGAAGAAGACCAAGCCCGAGGAACTCGAAGCCGCCCGTGCCGCCGCCAAGGCCAAGCGCGCCGAGCTGCAGGCCAAACTCGAGGAGCAGAAGAAGCTGCTCGTGGCGGCGTTGGAGAAATAGTTCACGCTGGTTGTCAGTTCAGGGCCGCCGGAGCAAATCCGGCGGCCTTTTTTTGTGGACGGATGGTGGTGGGTTCGCGGGGGCGGGGAAGGGAAATGGGGAACCACGGATGGATACGGATAAGAAAAGCGCGGAGACGGAGGGGGCGCGGGTTTTGGAGTGCAGGTTTTTCAGCCTGATTTTTTCCCAGCTTTCGAAATCTTCGGTGCGTCTGGCGGGGCCGACGCTCTGCCGACTTGGAAGTCGGCGACACAGCAGGTTTGGAAACCTGCGCTACATGGGCGCGCGGCTGCGGGCGAAGGTGTGCGGCGGTAGGGAGTGCGGGGACTGGTCACCGCTTTTGCGAGGCGACTGGTCGCCGTGGGATTGAGGGAGGCGTTCGTATCGGATGGGGCGCGCACGGCTCGCGCCAGCGGGGGCACGCGGGCGGGGGCGGGAGCGTGCGGGGGTTTGACGGCGACAAGTCGCCTGCGGAAAGCGGTGACGAGTCACCGCACTCCAAATTGGCGCGTGGCTCTTGGTCCCGGAGGGAGGGGAGTGGTGCGGCGGCGCAGATGCGGAGGGTGGGATTCTTTCGTCCCTGGTGGGACTTGGTGGTGGAGAGGGACGCGCCCCAGCGTTGAAACGCCGGGCTATTTTCGGTCGTCCCGGCGGGACTGAAAACGCGGACGGCTCAGCAGAACGGCTATGGGGCGAGGAGGGCGCGTTGGGCGTCGGCGAGTTCGGCGTCGCGGCGGTGGTAGGCGTGTTTGTCGATGAGGTGCGCGGCGGCGGCGAGGTCGGCGGCGGGGGAGTGCCACGGGTACTTTTCCCCAGACCCCAGACCCGAGACGCCAGACCCAAATAACCGGGCGCGGTGGAGATGGATGTCCGCGAGGAAGAGGGGCATGGGGCCGCGGGCGGCGATTTCCCAGGCTTCGTCCAGGTCGCTCTGCGCGCTCTCGGGGCCGGTCCGCACGCCGGTGAGACTCCGCTGCCAGGCGCGGGTGAGGAGGGCGCGGGCGACGAACTCGATGTCGCCGGCGCGGCGGAGGCCGGAGACGGCCGCTTCAATTTCAAATTTCAAATTTGAGATTTCAGATGGTTCCAAAATCGCCGCGTAGAGCGCGGCGCGGCCCAGGGTGAGGTGGTCGAGGGCGATGTCGAGGAGCCAGTTCTGCGTGGTCACCCACTGGAGCGTCTGCGCAGCGCGCGCGGAGACGGCGCGGCAGGTTTCGTTCGGAGTTCCGGCTTTAGCCGGTAGAACGCTGCGAAGGACCGGGGCGCCGGAGTTTGCTGAACCGCTCTGGATCGTTCCACGCCCCGCCGCCTGAAGGCGGAACTCCAAACAAAGCTGCCACGCGGCCCGCTCCGCCTCCGTCAAGAGCAGGTCGCAATACTGGAAGCCCTGAAGCGAATACAGCAGCGGGTAGGCGGGCTGGCGCTCGGCCTGCATCTGCTCGGCCTCGCGGAAGCGCGCCTCCGCCTCGGCCCGGCGGCCCGCCTGGTGCAGGGCGTCGGCATGGGTCGTGCGATTTATCATCCGCTGAGACGCATCGCCGCTGCGGTCGGCGTAGGTCACGGACTGCTCGGCGTCCCCCACCGCCCCGGCCACCTCGCCCAGCGTCAGCTCCAGCTCGCTCAGGTTGCTGGCGATGATGGCCGCGCTTTTCCAGACCTCCTGCTTGATGCGCATCTCCAGCCCAGCCCGCATCGGCTCGAGGGCCTCGGTCAGCCGGCCCAAGGCGCGCAGGCGTGTCGCGGCTGCGTTCAATGCCACAGCTTGCGTGCTCTCTTTGAGCGCAAGCGAGACGCGGCTCCATGGCGTCTCGAAGAAGCAGGCGACGGCTCCTAAGTCGGAACCGAACGCGCCGAGTTTATTCGTGCTGTAGTAGTCGTTCCCTTTGCGAATGCGGGCGAACCAAACCTTGTCATACGCCTCCTGCGGCAAGCCCGCCTGGCAGCCGTGGGCCACGGCTTGGTAGAGCGGTTGGAGGTCTTCGAGGGTGGCGGCGGGCTGGTCCTTCGTCGTCGCGCAGAGGTGTTCGTAGAGCCGACGGTGCGCGGAGCGCCACGCCGCAGAGGTCTCAGCCCCAACGGGGCGCGCCATACCAGCCTGGGGCAACGCCCCAGGAACCGCCGCCCCCGAATCCCCCAAGCCCTGGAGGGGCGAGACATCCGCGCCGTGTGCCGCCCCTTCAGGGCGGTCGGCATTTTTTGACTCCGAACCCAGGGCGGCGCTCGTGCCTCGCTTGCCCTGGGCTGGCTTGTCTTGCCCCGTTGGGGCACGGAGTTCTTGTGCGAAGTATTCGCGCAGCAGCGGGTGCGCATCGAGCGAGAGCAGCGTGCCGGCGGCGTCGCGGTTCACGGTGAGCAGCCGCGCTTCCTCCAGGCGCTTGAGCGCGATGTTCCGCTGCGCGGCGCTGAGGCCGATGAGCGGCTCCGTCAGCCCGGCGATGGCGGGGCCTTTCCACAAGGCGGCGAGGCAATCGGCAGAGGCGGGCCGGTCAAAGAGGCCCATGAGCCGCAGGAGGGCGAGGGCGCGCGGGCCAGTTTCATTGGAGCGCCGAGCATCGCTCGGCAGGTGGGTCGCAGCATGTTCGGGCCGAGCAATGCTCGGCGCTCCGCTTTCCAGCCACGCCACATACGCATCCATGACGTGGAAGGCGTGGCCGCCCTGCACTTCGGGATTGGCTTCCTCCAGCTTCACGAGGCCGACTTTGCGGATGTCGCCGCCGTGGGCGTCGCACAGGTAGCTGCCGAGCAGGTGCAGCGTGAGGGCGTGGCCGTCCACGTCTTCGACGAGCTTTTCAAACTCGCTGAGCATTTCCTTTTTCCCGGCGTCGCCGGTGTGCGGGAGGTTCGGGCGGTCGCTGCCGGTGACGCCGTGGGCCTTGAGCAATTGCACGCCGGCGGCGCGCGCGAGGCGGGTGAGCTTTTCCTCGCGCACGGTCTGGCCGAGGAAGGCGCGCAGGTCGGGCAGCGCATGGCGGGTGGTGACGACGCACAGGCCGTGGCTGGTGGCGGCGAGGCCTTTGAGCAGGGCGGCGAGGCCCTGGTCCCTGAGTTCGCCGGGCGTGGGCGAGGTGGGGGCGTATTGCAGCGGCTCGAGGCCATCGAGGATGAGCAGCGCGCGCCGTTCGCCGACGAGCCGGGCCAGCCGCCGGCCTTTGTCGAACGCGCCCGCCGCGCTCTTCGCCATCGCTTCATCGCCGAAGAAGGTGAGGGCCTCGGCGAGAAACAAGTCGGAGGAAACGGCGGTCTGCTCGCGCGTGCCCTGGCTGTAGAAGGACCACGCGAAGACGGCGTCGCAGCCGGGCCACTGTTTGATTTGCAAGTCTATCGCCCATTTCGCGACGAGCGAGGTTTTCCCTTCGCCGCCCATCGCGACAAACGTGATGACATGCGGGCGCTTCTTTGTGCCGCGGACGGCTTTCTTCCAAGCGTCGGCGAGGATCTCGGTCTCGGCCTCGCGCCCGACCAGCTCGACGCGGGCGTATTTGTCGATGCGGGAGAGGTCGGCGGGGCAGTGTTTGGTGGGTTGGAAGCGGGTCTCGCCGGGGCGGGGGAAGGTGGGTGCGGTGGGTTGGGTTTCGAGGTTGGGCGGGGTGCCGGTGGCGGGTGGAGTGTGGAGTGGGCGTATGAGGATTTTGCGCAGGAGCGCTTCGTAGCCGGTCGCGGTGTCGAGTTGGAAGTGGTCGTAGGCTTGGAGTTCGAGCGGTGTGTGGTCGTGATCGGGGGCGGCAAAGGCAACGGGGAAGATGCGGTGGTTGTGGAGTTTTTTTGCGTAGAGGAGGCGGCGGATGAGGCCGGCTTCCCAGCCGACCCCGAGTCCGATTTCGGGGAGTTCGCGGTCGCGGAAGCGGCGTTCGTAGGTTTCGGTGACGACGCAGAGGACGAAGTCGGCTTCGAGCAACTGGCGGGTCATCCAGGTCGGCCAGTCTTCGTCCGTGTCTTTGTGAACGTCGAGGCGGCAGAGGCAGCCGTCGCGGGCGAGGCTGGCGGCGAGGCCGCGGACGCGCTCGGCGTGGGCTGCTGAGTCGTGGCTGTAGCTGATGAAGACGGTCTTGGCGGGCGTGGGGCTGGGATGTCCGTCGGGCATGGGGCGGGAGGGTAGCGAGGGGGCGCGGGGGTGGGAAGGGGAGTTGAGATTTGAGATTGGAGATTCGAGATTTGAGATTTCAGAAGGGGCAGGGGAGGTGGATTTGAGATTTGAAATCTCAGATGGGGGAGATCGGCAGGGGAATTTTGGGCAGG
>BJHT01000011.1 GCA_014193395.1 Verrucomicrobiota bacterium | reverse complement strand
ACTCGAAGGCATCAACAACAAGATCAAGACGCTCACCAAGCGTTCCTATGGCTTCAACGACGAGAACTTCTTCATCCTCAAGCTCCTATCTTTACACCACTCTAGGTACAAACTTCTCGGATGAACCGAATTTCTTCGCGCCCGCCGGAACCTTCGCGGCCACTTTCTTGTCCACGAGCAACTCCTCCTTCCCGATCACAAGCTCGTGCCCCGGCAGTTTCACGGTGAATTTGTCCTCCGCCGGACCCACCCACGCGCCGCCGTCGGCGACCACGTGAATGTCCCGGCCGCCGCTGCTGGCGGTGAGCTCGGAGCGGCCGGTGGTTTTCACGTTGCAACCTGCCACGGCGAGGATCGAGCAGCAGGCGAGGATAATGATCGATATGTGTTTTGCGTTCATGGTTGGGTATGAGGTCTGCTTTCCTGGAAGAACGCCGCCAGCACCCGGAGCAGCAGCGCCACCGCCGCGAGCGGCAGCGAGAGCCAGGCGAGCAGCACGACTCCGTTCTGCCAGCACACGGTGGTGGTGGTCTTTGCGCCGTCGTCGAGCAGCCGGTTGAGCGCCCGACCTTGTCCGGGCTGGATGCGATCCAATTCCGCCACGATCATCGGGCGGAGTTTCTGCACCTCCGCGGGCGGGATTTCCATCGGACCGGGATCGCCGGCTTTCCAGTCGAGGCGATGCGTGACGAGCTGGTAGCACCAGCTTCCCGCACGCTGGAAGAAGCCGAAGCTCACGCCGCGTTGTGAACCCCGCCCAAACGTGCGTGTGACTTCCTGCCGCGTCGTCACCATTCGGGTCACCGCATACACCGGCTTGAACTTCTTCCACTCGCCATCGAGATAGCCGACGAATCGATGCGATCCGCCCTCCGGTGTGAGCAATAGCATCGGTTGAAAAATTTCCACCGCAGCTTTTGGCTCCGGGAGATCGCCGGGCCGCGGCACGTAAATCGCCGCGGGCACGAGCACAAGCGCCGCGAGCGACCAGAACCACGAGCGGAAGCCTAGCAGTTGCAGCGCGAAGCAGGAGCTGTGTCTCGTGTCCATAACCGCACGCGCGATTCAATTCTCGCGCCAGTAAATCCGAAACCGCTCGGGAATCTTTTCCAGCTCCGGGCCGGAGATGTTGAAGGTGAACGGGGCGCGCGGTTCGTGGGGCGTGGTCATCGGAATTTCACTCTCCGCTCCAATACATCTTGTAACTCCCGAAGGCTAGATCGATGTCCTGGCTGCCCCAAGAGGTCGTGCTGTTGCCGGCGCCCGCGCCATGCGCATTCACCCAATCCGACCTGCTGATTTCGATGACATAGACTCCTTTCGCGTCCTTTTTCAGCACGGTGGTCTCGCGACACTCGCCGGCATTGCCGAAAATCGCCGTGGGAAGAGCGCCGACTTTGACCGCGGGCACGATGTCCTGCGTCACGATGCCGCCCAATTCCGCGACCATCTTGCGGGCGAGTTCGAGGCATTCATTCGAGTAGGGCTCGACGTTGATGATCACGTGGCCTTGGTCATTCTTCGTGACCTTCGTGTGCCGCCGGCTCAGGGCCTTCGCTTCGTCCGCATACTTTTTGAAGAGCTTGTTGACCTCGTCCACCTGCAGCTTGGTCAGTTTCAGCTTCTTGGCAAAACTGTCGTTGAGCGACGGGCCTTCGGCCCACTTGGTGATCGGCTCGCCGTGGTTCCACCAGACCGAATGGCTTCCCGGGCCGTTCAGGGCGGTGATGAAGTTTTCCAGCAAGGTGACGACTTCCTCCGCCGTCGTGGGCTCCTTCTTCCGCAGCTTCCACCACATCGCGAGCAGGGGTTCGGCAACCATTTTGAAATGGTCCGCATAGCCGATGCCGTCCGACCCTAATTCATCGACCATCTGCGCCGCCCGCGCGCTGCCATCGGGTGTGGAAGCAGCGGCGACCAGTGCGGCGTGCGCCTCCGTCCGCGTCTGGCAGTTGCTCAAGTCAACCCCGAGCTGCTTGCTGATTTCGAACTGCGCAAATGTCCGCCGAGCGAAGGCCTGGTCGCTGACTTTGGTGTCGAGACCGACAGCGTCGCTGAGTTGCCCCGGACGCGCCGGGCTGAACCGCGCGCGGACCAGCACCGCCGCATTCGGCCCGCGCTTGAGCAGATCGGCTTCCGTGAGGCCGGTCATGGCGGAGCGGAAATTGGAGAGCTTGTAGCCCGTGATACCGAGCACCGTGACCGTCTCGCCGGACCGCGGATTCAGCGGCTTCAATTGGCGGTCCCACGTCGAATAGGTCGCGCCCATGCCCGCAGAAAGGTCCGGGATCAGCGCATTCGCCGTCTGGATTTTGCCCTCGCTGCCGGAACAAGACATCGCCCAGTGGAGCCGCGTCTTTCCTTTGCTCTCCTTGCTCGCCGCGTCCCCACCTATCGCCGTCAGCGTGAGCCCAGCTGCGAGCGGCTCACCGGCTTGTGGCTTGGCCTCGAAATCGAAATTGCTCACCCATTCCATCTTTCCCTCCTGCCAGACCTCCATCCACACGTTCAGCGTGTGATCCTTGGGGCCGGAAAACTTGAACGCGTAATCCTGCCGACCGGGCGTGGCCGTCGCGGGAAGCTGCGAGCGCTCCTGCTGGATGTTGAAGGTTCCCTGTCGCGGGATTTGCGGCTCGATGGGCTTTGTCGGAAGCTCCGGCTTTGCTCCGTCCTCCCGCCAGTAAATCCGAAACTGCGGAGGAATCTCTTCGAGCTTCGGGCCGGAGATGTTGCACGTGAACGGGTCGCGCGGGTGGCCCGGCGCCGCGGTGAGCTTTTCCTCGACGAAATATTTCTCCCCATCCTTCCACAGCGTGATGGTTTCGTTGCACGCGCCGCCCCAGTTGAAAATCTGGAAAGGCAGCTCGCCATTCCTGACCACCGGCAGCAGCGCCGGGTCCACGATACCGCCGAGTTCCGTTTGCAGGCGCTGCGCGAGCGCGAGGCACTCGTCGTAGAATGGCTCAATCGTGACCAGGATCCGTCCGGCGGCGTCCTTGCCGACCTTCGAGTGCCGCCGTTGAAGTGCTAGGTAGTCGCGGTGATACGTCACCACGATGCGGTTGATCTCGTCGGTCTGGAGCTTCGACAGCTTCAGCTTCGTGATGGCTTCGGTCGTCAATTCCGGACCGCTCAGTCCGATCATGAAGGGTTGGGTCAGCGCACTGGCGGCTGCGGGGGGCTTGGCTGGATCGGCGTCGAGTGGCCGGCGTTCCGTTCCGCCCAGCGACCCGCGGTTCTTCGCGTTGATCGTGGCCTTCTTGGTCATCGGCGCGACGCTCAACTCGCCGGGCGTGACCGGGTCGAAGCGCACGCGCAGCAGGATCGCCACCATTGGTGTGCCCTTGGCCAAGCCTTCCTCCGTCCACTTCAGGTCGGACGAACTGACCGACTTGCCCGCGTGCGCGGTCCACGCCAGCACGGTGGTGACTTCACCGGGCTTGGGCCGCCACACGGTGGGGGCGGATTGGTCATCCCAGCTCACTTGCGCCGAGGAGCTGCCCCGCGTCGAGAGTTCCTTGAAGACGTTGGTGCGCCACCGGCCGGAGGAACTGGTGGACTTGCTGTCGAGTTTCGAGATGTCGCTCACGACCCGGGCGTGCCGGCTCAGGGCCCAATCGAACCGCATCTGGCCCGCGCTACCCACGCCCGCCATGTCGCCGTCCTGCGTGATGAGGTGCAACCCGCCGCGGACCGAATCACCGCGCGCAGGCAGGTAGCTTTCGCTAAAGCTGGTGGGAATCTCCAGCTTGCCGTCCTTCCAAAACTCCAGCCACACATTGAGCACGTGGTTGGACGGCGCGTTGAACGTGAAGGCGAAATCGCGCCGGCCGGGAGTGGCGGTGGCGGGAAGCTGCGAGCGATCCACGCGAATTTCCGGGCCGGAGTTAAATAGCTGCGCAAATCTCGAGGCCACCGTGCGGTCGCCGGGCGGCTGCAAGACTTTCTCCGGATTCAGCGCGGTGCGAACGATGCACGCGATGAGCACCAATCCGCCCCAAATGCCCACTTGCTTCCACCATGTGCGCCACCACGCCGAATCCCGCGGCGCCTTGCCTTGGTCTTCCTTCCCGAGCCGGAACAGCGCGCTGAGCGACACGCCCGCAACCATCACGGCGAAGGAGGACCACGAAAAAAAATTGAGGCTGGACCGGAAACCCGACGGGCCGCTCTCCTTGATGTAGAGCGGGTCCAGCGCGCCGATGGTGAGGATTTCCACCGGCCCCGCTTCGGTCGCCGTCCTCTTCGCGTTAAAGGCGAAGCCGAAGAAAAACCCGAAGAGGCAGAGCACCGCGAGGGCCGCCGAGAGAAGGTTGCGCTGCGACGGCTTTGCCGCCGGGTTCGCCGGGGAACTGTCAACCGGTAATGCGGGCTGCCTTCCGCGGCGTACCGCCCAGCGCAACGACAGGATCAGAAGTCCCAGCGGGATGCCGAGCAGCCCCGCGCCCAGCACGAGGGTGCGCACAGCCTGGTTTGCCTGCGGCACGACGAACATGACGACGAAGTTCACCACCATCCAGACGGCGGTGAGAATCAAGCTCGGAATTCCGACCTGCCGGAGATAGCCCGGCTGCGGGGTGGTTGCGAAGCGCGTAAAGGCGACGACCGGATTCTCTTGCCCGGCTGGCGCTGGAATAGGTGAGGCTGTCGGCACGATCGGTGCGATCGGCGGACTGCTCGCCACGTTCTCGACCTGCGACTTCACCTCGCTCGCCTGCTGGTAGCGGCGCTGGGGGCTTTTCTCGAGCGCCTTGAGGACGATCTCGTCAAGGCGCACGTCCACCTGCACCCGTGCCGACGGCGGATCGAAACGGCCCAGCGGCAGTTCGCCCGTCAGCATTTCGTAAAAAACCACGCCGAGGGAATAGATGTCCGCGCGGTGATCGACGGACTTGGCGTTCTCGAGCTGCTCAGGGGCCATGTAGCGCGGCGTGCCCATGCCCACGCCGGTCACGGTGATCGAGTGATCGTCCGGCTCCGCGCCGAGCAGCTTGGCGAGGCCGAAGTCGGCGATTTTCACGCGGCCCTTTTTGTCGAGCAGGATGTTCTCCGGCTTGATGTCGCGGTGCATGATCCCCTCGTCGTGCGCGAACTGCAGCGCGTCGCAGAGCTTGGGCACGATGGCCAGCGCCTGCGCCGCGGTGAGCCGGCCCGCGCGCATCGTCTGCCGCAGGTTCGCGCCATCGACAAACTCCATCACGAAATAGAACCAGTCGCCGGCCTGCCCGAAATCGTACACCGCCACGATGTTCGGGTGATTCAGCTTGGCCAGCGCGCGGGCCTCGCGGCTGAAGCGCTCGGCGAACTTGGGATCATCGGAGACCTCCGGCAGCATCACCTTCAGCGCGACGATGCGATCCAACTGCAGCTGCCGCACCTCATACACCGCGCCCATCCCGCCCACGCCGATGAGCTTGCGCACCTCAAACTGCGGAAACCGCGCGGCCACATCGGCGAGCGGCGGCGCGACCGGCGGGCCTTTGGCGCGGCGCGGCGGCTCGGTGGGCGCGGAGGCGGAATCGCGCAGCGCGCCCTGCTGGAGCAGGCAGCGCGGACACAGGCCGGCGGGGGCGTCAGCGGGCAGCGGGGTCTGGCATTCGGGACAGAGACGAGTCGTTTCCATAACAGTGTTTTTCGTTTCACCCGCTACAGAAGAATTTTTCGGGGAAGGTTACAGAAAATCTTTCGGATCACTTTCAGCACACTTTCGGCGCAATGGGATGGCGGATGATGGACTCGGAGCGTCCGCTCGGCAACCGAATCGCGCGGGAGGGGGCAGCCGAGGTTGGACTGACGAATGGGGAAGGGACCGGCGAACTCCGCCCCGATTCGTCAGTCCCCATTCGGCAGCCCAAATTCGGGGCCGGCTCAACAGCGGGCGCGTCGGAGAAGCGGGGCAACCAACGGGCGGGCGGGGCTGCGGTTCAGCCGCCGAGGGCGGCAAACAGTTGCCGGAGTTCCTCGTCCACTTCCGCCGGGGTCGCGACGGTTTCGGCGATCTCGGCGCGCAGCAGTTCGCGGTAGCGCTTGCGGAGGCGGTGCGCGGCGACCTTGACCGCGCCCTCGGTCATCCCCAGCCGGGCGGCCACGGCGGCGTGCGAGGCGTCGGCTTTGTCGCCGGTGAGGGCGAACTTGAGTTCATCGAACAGCGCGGCCTTGTCGTCGCGGACAAATTCATCGCGCAGGCGGCCGATGGCGCGGTCGAGGAGCGTGAGCGCCCAGCGGCGGTCGTAGAGCTTGTCGGCCGAGGCGTGGTCCGCGGGTTCGAGGGCGTAGCGGGATTCGGCGGCGGTGGCATCGAGCGAGAGGACGGTGTCGCCGCCGCCGCGTTTTTGCGCACGGGCGCGGTCCCATTCGTTGGCGAGGAAGTTCTTCATCGAGGCGAGGAGGAACGAACGGAAGCGGCCTTTGGCGCGGTCCACGTCGGCGAGATAATTTTTGGCGAGCAGCCGCGCGAAGAACTCCTGGGTGAGATCCTGCGCGTCGTGCGGACTGTTTCCCTGCCGCCGGACAAACGCGTAAAGCGGATACCAATACGCCTGGCACAGTCCGGCCAGCGCCGCCGCGGCCTCCGGCGAGGTGGTGCGCGCCGCCAGCACGAGGCTCCAGTGGGTCTCGGCGAACTGCGCCGCGGCCCCGCCGGTGGGATTGGAAGTGGGATGGGGCGTCATGCTTGCGGCAGTGTTCAGAGCAGGAAGTGATTCAAGCGATGGTTAGGCGAAGGGATGCGACGGGGCAAGGGTGTTGGGGGGGAAATGATGCGTGATGCGCGACGCGTGAAACATGATCTCCACCTTCTGCATCCTGCTCCCGCCTGCCGGCCTCACCCACCGCTTTCAGGTCACGCATCACGGTTTGCTGATCACGCCTCACGCCCGCCCATTCTTTTCGTGACTTCAGTTTTCGCCCGTGGCATTAACTGCCGCCCTATGAAAAACGCTATTATAGCCAGCACGCTTTGCCTGCTCTTGAGTGCAGGCGGCGCTTTTAGTCAGGAAACCAAAAAAGAAAAAACGAAACCCGTGAACGCAAAAGAAGTCGCTGTCCTCAAGACATCCGAAGGTGAAATGGTCCTCGAATTCTGGCCCGAGGTGGCGCCAGGCCACGTCGAGAATTTCAAGACGCTCGCCAAGAAGGGCTTTTATGACGGCACCTGTTTCCACCGCGTCATCAAGGGCTTCATGATCCAGGGCGGCGATCCGAACACGAAGGACGAAGCCAAGAAGGGCGCCTGGGGCACGGGCGGTCCGGGGCATCAGATCAAGGCCGAGTTCAATGACAAGGCGCACACCCGCGGCGTCCTCTCAATGGCCCGCTCGTCGGACCCGAATTCCGCCGGCAGCCAGTTCTTCATCTGCCACGGCGACCCGCGCTTCCTCGACAAGCAGTACACCGCGTTCGGCAAGCTGATCAAAGGGGACGACGTCCTCGAGAAGATCGCCACCACTCCGGTCGGCGCGCGCGACGTGCCGGCCAAACGCATGAACGTCGAGAGCATCAAGATCGTGCCCGCCGACTCGATCAAGTAAGCGCCTGCCTTTTCAACCGCGCGGGTGGGGCCTGGCTCCACCCGCGCTTTTTGTTTTATGGACCCCGCCCAAACCGCTCTCGCACCCGCCCAGCTTGCGCCCGTGCTCATCGCGCTCGGCTGTCCGGCGGAGAAGGCACCGGAGATGGCCGCCCAGCTCGACAAACGGGCGCGGCAGTTGAGCGCGTTGAAAGGCCGTACCTACGAGCAGGCGCTTGCGCATCTGCTCGGATTGCTGCGCCAGGGCTGGGCGGCGAAGGAGCGCGGGTTGTGAAAGCTCAAAGTTCAAAGCCTAAAGCTCAAAGAAAGCTCCAGATACCAAGCTCCATGTGCAGCGGCCAGCGACCTCGGTTTTCATGCCCGTCACGCAGCGAATCTCGCGAGGCTCCAATTGGAGGCTTGATGCTTGGCGGCTTCCCTTGAGCTTTGAACTTTGAGCTTTGAGCTTTTTCCTCACCCCTCACCCCACGCAAAAACCGCCGAGAACCCGAAAGTTTTTATGATCAAACCCTGGCAGCAAATCCGCACCCGGCCGCTCGGCGACTTCCGCATTTTCAACCTGCGCAGCGACGTGAAGATTTCGCCGCGCACGGGGCGCGAGCACGACTTCTTTGTCCTCGATTGTCCCAACTGGGTGAACGTCGTGGCCGTGACGCCGGATCAGGAGCTTGTGATGGTCGAGCAATATCGGCACGGGTCCAACACCGTGGAACTGGAGATTCCCGGCGGCCTGATTGATCGCGCCGACGCCTCACCGCTGGCCGGCGGTCTGCGCGAGCTGCGCGAAGAAACCGGCTACGTCGGCGACCCGGCGCAAATCCTCGCGCAGGTCTATGCCAACCCGGCGATCATGACCAACACCTGCTACACCGTGCTGGTCCAAAACTGCCGCCGCGAACACGCGGTCGAATTCGACAGCGGCGAGGACCTCGTGACGCGCCTGGTGCCGGTCGAAACCATCCCGAGCCTCGTGGCGCAGGGGCGCATCGGCCACTCGCTCGTCGTGGTGGCGCTGTACCACTTCGATCTGTGGCGGCGCGGGGTGACGGGCGGGGGCTGAATTTTTTCCGGCGCGCGGGCGGTCCCCGCCCGCAGCGGCTTCGAACCTGCGACGGCGTGAGAAAACCCAAGCCTCTCGGCTCCGATGTTGCCGCTGCGACCGGGGACCGGGCGCGCTCCGTGGGTTGCGGCTGCGCCGCGCGCGGATTTTTCCGTCACTCCACCGTCACCACTCGCCCGCCGTCACCCCACATTTTCCCGATACCACACCATCGCCTCGCGCAGCCCCTGGTCGATACGATGCGTCGGCCGGTAGCCCAGCAACCGCTTCGCCTTGCTGATGTCCGCATGCGAGTGCCGCACGTCGCCGGCGCGAAAATCCGAGTACACCGGCTTGGGCCGTTGTGCCGCGGGCAGCGCGGGATTCAGGCCGTCCACCAGCAGCTCGAACAAGTCGTTCAGCGTCGTGCGCGCGCCGACGGCGATGTTGTAAACTTGGTTCAGCGCCGCGGGCTTCGTTGCCGTCGCCGCCAGCAGATTCGCCTGCACCACATTCGCCACGTAGCAAAAGTCGCGGCTGGTCTTGCCATCGCCATTGATCCGCACCGGCTCGCCCTGCAGCAACGCCGCCAGCCATTTCGGAATCACCGCCGCATACGCGCCCTCGGGATCCTGCCGCGGACCGAACACGTTGAAATAACGCAGCCCCACGGTCGGCAGCCCATACACGCGCCCGAACACATCCGCGTACAACTCGTTCACCGCCTTGGTCGTCGCATACGGCGACAGCAGCTTCCCCTCGACGCCCTCCACCTTCGGCAGCTTGGGATGATCGCCATACACCGAGCTGCTCGAGGCGAACACGAACGTCCGCACCTTCTGATCCCGCGCGGCGAGCAGCATGTTCAGCGTGCCGTTCACGTTGCTCTCGTGGCTGTTCAGCGGCTCCGCAATCGACCGCGGCACCGACCCCAGCGCGCCCTGGTGCAGCACGTAATCCACGCCCTGGCACGCCTGCTGACACGCCGCGCCCTTGCGAATGTCACCCTTGATGAACTGGAACCGCCGCCACTGCTCCGCGCTCACGAGCCGCCGCACCTCGGCCAGATTCCCCCGCTTGCCGGTCGCGAAATTGTCGAGACCCACCACGTTCTGTTCGAGCTTCAGCAGCGCCTCGACGAGATTGGAACCGATGAAGCCGGCGGCCCCGGTCACCAGCCATTTCTTCGGCTCGGCCCGGAGGGCGATCTGTAATTTTTCGTAAGCAGTCATGCGCAAATTCTGGTTTTCCCGGCGCAGCGAATCCATCCGGTCGCCGGGGAGTGGCAACCGAAACAGAAGCCCCGCATGGACTCAAGGGCATATCCCGGCGCGCGGCGCAGTTTGCCTGGCCGCGTGGTGGTCCAGCGGGACACGTTTCAGATTGCGCTTGTTTAATGCGCACCCGTTTTTCAAAAGTGTGCGTCCCGATTTTCACCAAAAACCACCGCACCACTTCATGAAAACCCCGCTCAACCGCCGGCAGTTTGTCTCCCGCTCCGCGACCGCGTCCGCCGCCGTGGCGACCTTCAGCATCCTGCCCGCCGTGCGCGGGCAGGACAGTCCCGGCAACCGCATCGTGGCGGGCGTCATCGGTTTGTCGCGCGGCATGGCGCATGTCGCGGGGCATCTGGCGGTCAAGGGCGTCGAGGTCGGCTACGTGTGCGACGTGGACACGCGGCGCGCGGCCGGCGGCGCCAAGCGCGTCACGGACACGGTCGCCAGCAAGCAGCTCACGCAGCCGCCGGTGAAGGCGGTGGATGATTTCCGCCGCATCCTCGAGGACAAGCAGGTCGATGTGATTTCCATCGCGATGCCGAATTTCTGGCACACGCCCGCCGCCATCCTCGCGATGCAGGCGGGCAAGCATGTGTACGTGGAAAAACCCGGCAGCCACAATTGTCGCGAGACCGAGCTGATCGTCGCCGCGGCGATCAAATACAAACGCAAGGTGCAGATGGGCAACCAGCGCCGCAGCTATCCGATCGTGATCGAGGGCATTCAGCGCCTGCGCGCCGGGGACATCGGGCCGCTGCGGTATTCGCGCAGTTATTACAGCGGGGGACGGCCCTCGATCGGCAAGGGCAAGCCCGCGCCGATGCCCGAGTGGTTGAACTGGGAGCTGTGGCAGGGACCCGCGCCGGAGCGGCCGTTCAAGGACAATCTCCTTCATTACAACTGGCACTGGCACTGGCACTACGGCGGCGGCGAACTGGCCAACAACGGCATCCACGCGCTCGATGTGTGCCGCTGGGGGTTGGGCGTGGATTTTCCGCGCCGCGTCAGTTTTGTCGGCGGCCGGTATCATCATCAGGATGATCAGGAAACGCCCGACACCGGCGCGGCGGTGTTCGACTTCGGCCACTGCGGCGTGTCATGGGATGTCAGCAGTTGCAATCCGCGCAAGGGCGAAAAGGGCGACGCGCTGCCGTTCGTGTCCTTCTACGGCGACAAAGGCTCGATGACGATGAGCGGCGGCAACGAGTACACGATCTACGATCTCAACGGCAAGGTGATCGACAAGAAGACCGCGCCGGCCAGCGACGTGCCGCATTTTCAAAATCTCGCCGACGCGATTCGCGAGGATAAGAAACTGAACTCGGACATTACCGACGTGCAGAAAGGTTCGCTGATGTGCCACCTCGGCAACATCGCGTATCGCACCGGCCACACGCTCGACATCGACCCGAAGAACGGCCACATCCTCAACGATCCCGCCGCCGAAAAACTCTGGGGCCGCGAGTATCGTTCGGGCTGGGAGCCGAAGGTTTAGCGAGCGCGCGAACCCCCCGCCGCTACCGCCGCCGCACCGAACCCTCCGCACCGCGCGCCCACGCCCATGGATTCCCGCGAAGCCTTCATCGCGCTGAACCTGATCGAGGGCGTCGGCCCGGTGCGGGTGCGGCAGTTGCTCGAACACTTCGGCGACGCGCCGGCGATTCTCCGCGCCTCCAAGGCGAGCCTCCAGCAGGTCCGCGGCATCGGTGAGGACACCGCCGCCGCCATCGCCGGTTGGGAGAGCACCGTAGATCTCAGCGGCGAATTGCAGAGCATCCGTGAGTACGGCTGCTCGGTGGTGATCGCCGAGGACGCGGAATATCCCGAGCTGCTGCGGCAGATATACGATCCCCCCATTGTTCTCTATGTCCGCGGTTCGCTGAGTGCGCGGGACAAAAATCCGATCGCCGTGGTGGGCTCGCGGCAGGTGACGAGCTACGGCATCGAGACCGCGCGGCGCTTCGCCTACCAACTCGCTTACGCCGGGGTCACCGTGGTCAGCGGCGGCGCGCGCGGCATCGACACCGCGGCGCATCTGGGCGCGCTGGCCGCGAAGGGCCGCACGATCGCGGTGCTCGGCACGGGCATCAACCTGGTGTTTCCGGCTGAGAACGCCGAACTGTTCGAGCGCATCGCGGCCACGGGCGCGGTGATCACGCAGTTTCCGTTCAACCGGCCGGCGGACAAACAGAGCTTCCCCATTCGCAACCGCATCGTCGCGGGCATGGCGCTCGGCACCGTGGTCGTCGAGGCCAACCTCACCAGCGGCGCGCTCATCACGGCGAACATGGCGGTGGAAAACGGGCGGCAGGTATTTGCGGTGCCCGGCCGCATTGATTCCCCGCGCAGCAAGGGCTGCCACGACTTGATCAAAAAAGGGGCCAAGCTTTGCGAAAGCGCCGAGGACATTCTGAGCGAATTCGAATACCTCTTCCCGCCCACCAACCGCACCCCGTCCGACATCACCTGCCTGTCCGAAACAGCGGCTCCGCCCGCGCCCGCGCTCTCCGAAAACGAACAGAATGTTTACGCCGCGATCCCCGCCGCCGAGGAAATCTCCATCGACGAAATCACCCGCGCCAGCGGCCTGCCGAGCAGCGCCGTCTCCGTCGCGCTGTTGAGCCTCGAGATGAAGCGGTTGACGAAGCAGCTTCCGGGAAAGGTGTTCGTTCGCGCGCGCTGAAGCAGGCGGAATGCGTGCGGCCCCGCCTTGTCGGAGACGACGCGAGGAGACTCTAACCTCCTTTTGTCCGAAGGCGCCCCTCGCGCAGAAAAGGTCAGAGTCTCCTTACGTCGTCTCCTACAAAGATTGGGAGAGCTGATGCGATCACACCGACCGCGCACGCTGCGGACGGAACGACACCGGTTCCGGCTGCCGTGGTGTGGCCGGGCCGGCACCGGTGCGGGCGTTCGCATCAGGTGCATGCAACTGCGCTTCCAGCGCCATTTCTTCGACCGTGCGCTGGATGGTCTCGAGGCTGACGTTCGCCTTGGCCAGTTCGTATTTCGTTTCCTGAAGCTCCTGCTGCAGGCTCGCCAGGCGGCCACGAACGAACACGAACGCGATCACGCCCGTGACCCCCATCACGCCGCACGCGACCGCGAGCATCGCCAGCAGGGCCGACAGGTTGTAGCGCTGCTCGCCGCCGAACGACAGACCCGCCAACCGGTCACTGCCCGCACCACGCTCCGGTTTGCCCGCCGCCGAGGTTGGGGGATTCTCCGGGTTTGCCTCGGGCGTGGTCGTCGTCGGCAACGGCTTTGGTGCCGTGCCACCCGGCGAGGGCGGCGCGGGAAACGCGCTCGCCTCTGGCGCCCGCACCTCGCGCACGCCGGGCGGGGGCGGAAAGGTCTTAATCATGGCATTGGTACTGGGATTGGCGGGCACCGGTCTGCTGGCCAAAGGACCGGGACCGGCACCGGCGGCCGCCACCATCGCCCGGGCTTGCGGATGCCCCTGGTCGGCCGCTTTCTGCAACCACTGCTGCGCCGCGGCCGGATCGGCGTTCACACCGCGCCCGCTCTGATAAGCCAGCCCGAGCTGATACTGCGCGCTTGCATCGCCTTTCTCCGCCGCCTGCCGGTACCACTTGAGCGACTCCGCTGCGTCGGCCTTGACGCCCTCACCTTTTCCGTACGCCTGCCCGAGCGCGGCCATTGCGCGCGGATGCCCGCCCGCCGCCGATTTTTGAAACCATTGCACCGCCGAGGCCTGGTCCTTCTCGAGTCCTTCACCGCTGAAATACGCCGTGCCGAGGAAATACTGCGCCTCCGCGTAGCCCGCCTCCGCGGAGCGCCGCACCCACTTGATCGCGTCGGGCAAATCCTTCGCCACGCCGTCGCCGTCGCGGTGCATCATGCCGAGGAAAAACTGCGCCACCATGTCACCGTTGTACGCCGCGCGCCGCAGCCAGCTCGCCGCTTCCGCCGGATTTTTCTCGACCCCTTTGCCCTCGCGCAGCGCCAGCCCGAGATACGCCTGCGCCTGCACATCCTTCTGCTCGGCGGCCTTGCGGAACCACTTCACCGCCTCGACTTCGTCCTTCGCGACGCCTTCGCCCTCGGCGTAGCAAACCCCGAGATTATACTGCGCCTCCGGCAGGCCCTGATCGGCCGCGAGCCGGAACCAGCGCGCCGCCTCCTTGCGATCCTGCGGCACACCCTTGCCCTCGTCGTGCAGCATGCCGATGGCGAATTGCGACAAAGCATCCTTTTGATCCGCCGCCTTGCGAAACCACTGCACCGCCAGCGCCAGATTCTGCGGCATCCCCTGGCCGGTCAGGCAGGCATTGCCCAAAACGCGTTGCGCCACCGGATCCCCGCGATCGGCCCCCTGCCGGATTTCGTCCATCGTCTTGGTCGCCCAATTCACCGCCGACGCGCCGGCCGGCGGCGCCTGCGCCACCCCGCGCTCCACGAGCAGCCCCGCGCCCAGCACGGCAACCAAGATCCAAATCCAACGCCCCGGCAATCGACGGGTGCAAGTGCAACGCTTCATGTTTGATGGGAATGTAACGCCGCCACGACTGGCCTTTCGCCCGACGGCTCAACGCGGCGGGATGGTGGGTGCCACCCCGAACACCGTCAAGGGCACTTCTCCCGCGGGCCGCCAACGCCGCGAATTCCGGAGCTGTTGGCGAACGGCGGAAGCCGGCTCCGGAGTGCGGACGTCCTCGGCCGCAGCGGCGTCCGCACGCACAAGGGCCTCGGATCGAACAACGCCTCACCGCGCTCCACCGCGCTGCGCCCGGGGACGGGCACACTCCAGCGCGATCGCGGAGTGCGGACGTCCTCGGCCGCAGCAACGTCCGCACACGCTTGCTTCCCCGGAAAAAGCATTGCCGCACCGTCGCCGCCAGAGATGCTCGGGGCGCGATGAAGCCGCAGCCAACGCCACTTTCCCCGCGCAACCCAGCGACGCCGGAGCCTACCGTCCAACGCGTCGCCGCCGTGCAGATGCAGTTCGCGGCGACCCTCGCGGGCAATCTGGCGAAGATCGAGACGGCCATCCGCCACGCGGTCCGGCGGCGCGCCGACGTGGTGCTGTTTCCGGAATGCGCGACCACGGGCTACGCCTGCGACTTTTCCCGACTGCGGCCGGCGGAAATGCGCACGGCGCTCGAGCGCGTTGGAGAACTGGCGGCGACGCATCAGATCAACGTGCTCGTCGGCTCGCCGGTGTTTCGCAGCGGTCGGCTCGAAAACTGTCTCGTCGTCTTCGACCGTCGCGGCGAGATCGTCCACTGCTACGCGAAATGCCAGCTCACCGCGGGCGACCGGCGGTTCTTTCGCCCCGGCAATTCCATCGCGCTGTTTGCGCTCGATGGCGTGCCCGCCACCGCGATCATCTGCCACGAGCGGCGCTATCCCGAACTGGTGCGCCTGGCGGTGATGGCCGGCGCGAAGGTGCTCTTTCATCCCAACGCGGGCCTCGACGAGCTTGCCGTTTCGCGCCGAAAACGCGCTGGTCGCGACGGCATCGCGGTGCGCGCGTTTGAGAATGCGATCTACTATGTGTTCGCCAACTCCGTCGGTCCGCAGGGCGGCGGCAAATGGTCCGCCGGCGACTCCAAAATCGTCGCCCCCGACAGCCGCGTCCTGCGCCTGGCCGACAACCAGCACGAAGCGGTCCTCGTGGCCGACCTCGACCTGTCCCAGGCCACCCGGAAATACGCCGAGGAAAGCCTGCACTCCCCCGCCTTCCTCGCGCCGGCTTGGCGGCAAATGGTCAGCCTGGTGCGCCGACAGGCGGAACGGAATGACCGCAAACTGAACCGCCGCTGAGCCGCAACGATTCAACCGGCTCGGGGATTGTTTTCAGCCGGCTCGCCTGCCAGCGTCGCCGCGTGTCCGCACCCGTCATCCAGGTCGAGGGATTGACCAAGACCTATCGCACGTATCAGAAGCAGCCCGGCTTGCGCGGGGCGGTGCGGGGACTGTTCAAGCGCGATTACGAGCAGGTGACGGCGGTCGGGGACGTGCGTTTTTCGGTCGCGGAAGGA
Organism: Verrucomicrobiota bacterium; assembly: GCA_014193395.1. Taxonomy (GTDB): domain Bacteria; phylum Verrucomicrobiota; class Verrucomicrobiia; order Limisphaerales; family BJHT01; genus BJHT01. The sequence goes on along the minus strand of BJHT01000011.1, from coordinate 36,421 downwards.
GAGCTGGTCGGCTTCCTCGGACCGAACGGCGCGGGCAAGACCACGACGCTGAAAATGCTGGCGGGCCTGTTGTATCCGACCCGCGGCACGGCGACCGTTTTGGGCCATGTGCCATGGGAGCGCGACGACGCGTATCGGCGGCAGTTCGCGCTGTTGCTCGGGCAGAAAAACCAGTTGTGGTGGGATCTGCCGGCGCGGGATTCGCTCGAACTGAACGCCACGATCTATGGCATTCCCCGCGCGTCCTTCGAGCGCACGGTCGCGGAGCTGACGGAGCTGCTCGCAGTGAAGGACAAGCTAAACGTGATGGTGCGCGAGTTGTCGCTGGGCGAGCGGATGAAGATGGAGTTGATCGCCGCGCTCTTGCACCAGCCGAAGGTGCTGTTCCTCGACGAGCCGACCATCGGGCTGGATGTCGTGTCGCAGAAAACGGTGCGCGAGTTTCTGCGCCATCACAATGCCACGCGCAAGACGACCATCCTGCTCACGAGCCACTACATGGCGGACATCCAGGAGCTGTGCCGGCGGGTCATCATCATCGACAAGGGGAAGATTTTTTTCGACGGCCAGCTCGCGGAGGTGCTGGACCGGTTTGTCGATTTCAAGATCGTGACGATCCAGTGCGGCGGAGCGGTGGCGGCGACGAGTTCTGAAAATCTGTCGAAGTATGGCGAGGTCGTGGAGCGCAACGCGGGGCAAATCCGGTTGAAAGTGAAGCGCGACCGCGTGATCCCCGCGTGCAAGGCGTTGCTGGACGAACTGCCGGTGACGGACATCGACATCCAGGAGGTGCCGATTGAGGACATCATCCGGCAGATTTTCGCGCGGTGAGCACCGGGCGGGGCGGGGGATTTAGAACCACTAACCGGCACTAACTGGCACTAATGGGAAACGATTCGAGCGGCCGCCGGCGAACGAAGCGGGGTGCTTTTCCCATTAGTGCCGGTTAGCGGTCTCTTCTGTCCGGCATTCGGCGACGGCGGGGCCGGGCGTACTCCAGCCGCGCTACTTCCGCACGCGCTGGACGAAGCCGGCCATGCGCTCGGCGGCGACCTGGAGTTGCTCGAGGCTGGTGGCGAAGCAGCAGCGGAGGTAGCCCTCGCCGCTCGCACCGAACGCGCCGCCGGGCACGCACGCGACCTTTTCCTCCTGCAGCAGGCGCAGGGCAAATTCCTTCGAGGTCAGGCCGGTCGAGCGGATGCACGGGAAGGCGTAGAAGGAGCCGCGCGGCAGATGGCACGGCAGGCCCATCGCGTTGAGGGCGTTCACGATGAAATTACGGCGCACGCGGTATTGGTCGCGCATGGCGGTGGTGTCGGGTTCGCCGGCCTGGATGGCCTCGAGGGCGGCCTCCTGGCTGATGATGCTGGCGCAGAGCATCGCATATTGGTGGATGCGCATCATGGCCTCGATCAGCGCGACCGGGCCGCACGCGTAGCCGATGCGGAAGCCGGTCATCGCGTACGCCTTCGAGAAACCGTGAAGGAAAATCGTGCGCTCCGCCATGCCGGGCAGCGCCGCGATGCTGACGTGTTCGCCCTCGAAGGTGAGTTCCGAATAAATCTCGTCGGTGAGCACGATGAGATTATGCCGCTGGACGACGGCGGCGATTTTCTCCAACTCGGCGCGGGTCATCGTGCCGCCGGTGGGATTGGTCGGGAAATTCAGCATCAGCGCCTTGCTGCGCGGCGTGATCGCCCGCTCGATGGCCTCGGCGGTGACGGCGAACTGATCCTCCGCCCGGCACGCCACCGCGACAGGGACGCCGTGGGCGAGCGTCACGCTCGGGCCGTAGCTCACGTAGCACGGCTCGTGATAAATGATTTCGTCGCCGGGATTGATGAGAGCGCGCAGGGCTATGTCGAGGGCCTCGCTCACGCCGACGGTGATGAGGATTTGCGTCTTGGGATCGTAGCTGACGTGGAAATGTTTTTGCAGGCTCACGCTGATGGCCTCACGCAGCTTGAGCAGACCGAGGTTGGAGGTGTAGCCGGTGCGGCCGCGTTCCAGCGCGTAGATGGCCGCCTCGCGGATGTGCCACGGCGTCACGAAATCCGGCTCGCCGACGCCGAGCGAGATCACTTCTTTCTGGCTCTGGACAATGTCAAAAAACTCGCGAATGCCGGAGCGGGGGATGCCCGCCACATGCGCGGCGACGAATGTTTGCGGGTCAAATGGCGTAGTCATCGAAATAAGAGGCGCACAATGAAGCGGATTCACCGGCGGATGGGAACAGGAAACTTGGCGCGGTGCGCCGCCGGTGTGGGGCAGGCATCCTTGCCTGCCGGTTCGGGCGGCATCCCTGCCGCCCGTTCCTCCGCCCGACCGGTGGCGAGTCGAAAGCAGGAACGCGGAGCAGGGATGCCCCGCGAACCGGCAGCCGGGGACGCCTGCCCCACGCGGCGGCCTCACAGCGTCTGGCGGACCTCCACGTCCATGCGGCTCATCTTTTGGTAAATTTTTCCGCGGCGACGCAGAGGCCACCAGTCGTAGAGATAGATTTGCATGGGACGCCACATGGCGACCCAGCCACCGATGGTGAGGCTTTCACGGATGATTTTCGCCCAGGTGCTGCTTTGTACATGGATCAACAGTTCACTGGTCAACAAACAGCCGGCCAGGAAAACCAAGCCGATGGCCAAGCTCGTGCGGCCCTGCTCGAGGAGGCGTTTGAACTCGAGGGAGTTCAGCTTGGCGCGGTAGGCGAAGTAGTTGTGGATCGCGGTTTTGATCAGTTCGCGCGGATCGCCGGTGGCGGGCAGTTGCTGAAGGTGGAGAACAAGGGAGACCGGCTCGGTGAGGGGAAATTCCTGCGCCCAACTGAGGATGAATTCCACCGCGTCGTCGTCGAGGTCCTTCTCGTGAAACGGCGAGGGATCCATCGAGTTGAAGAGCTGGCTGAGGTCGCGCAGCGTGATTTCGATGCGGTTGGGATGGACGTGGATGGGTCGCACGGGCCGGGGCGCGGGGTGCGGTTCGCCGGAATGGGCTTCGCCTTTGCCCTCGCGGGAGCTGAGTGAGTGGGCGGACATGCGCGGGTTGTTGGTGTGAGTTTCGGACGAGGCGAGAATACGCGGCGCGAGGGGTGAGGGCAGCCTAAATTCCAAGCGGCGAATCAGGGGCGCATCGCAGTTGCTGGCAGCCCCTCTGGTTCCCGTCCCCAGCCCAGCACTGAAGTGCTGGGCAATTTTCGGTCGTCCATGCGGGACTGCGCCAACGCGCCCCGATCGGTGCGGAAAACTGGGAAGCGCACGCGCGCCGCACGCCGCCGACGGCAGGCTTGTCTTCGATTCCGGCGAGCCTATTCTCCGCGCCGAACCAACAGCCAGTCGCCGTGCCCGCCGAGCGGGATCATGGCCTGGCGCAGCAAACCACCAAACCCTCACATCATGAACCCAACGAAGTTCCTCTCGCTCGCAGCTTCCCTCCTGATCGTCGGCGCCCCGGCGGTGTCGGCCGAAGATTTCCATCGCGCGCACAAGTTTGAAACGTTCGCCGTCGGCCAGTGGGCAGGCTCGGACAAGTCCGGGCTGCTGAAGTTCGGCAAGGATTTCGGCGGTGGTCTTGGCCTCGGCTACAACCTGACCGATCACCTCAACGTGAACACCGACGTGGTGTTCTCGAAGGTGAAGATCGAGAAGGGCTCGGCAACCTTTAACACGGACGCCACCCACATCTCCGCCCACGTCAACCTCGACGCCTACCTCTTCCAAGGGCCGATCGCGCCGTTCCTGACCGGCGGCGTGGGCGTGGATAATTACGATGGCAGCCAGGGCACGATTTCCAAATCCGCCCTGTCCTACAAGGTCGGCGCCGGCCTGCGGTGGGACATCAACAGCACGTTTTTCGCGAAGGCGGTGTACCGCACGGCGTGGGCGGACATTCAGAATTCCGAACGCTTCCACAGGGTGTCGGTGATGTTCGGGGTCAAATTCTGACCCACCGTTGCAGGCGGGCGTTGCGGCGGTCCGCGCGCCCGTCGCCTCCATCGCAGTGCGGAGGTTCAGCTTTGCGCTGCGCTCCGGTCGCGGCCGGCAGCCCGTGCGGTCAAGGCGTCGAGGAGCGCCGTGTGGATGCCGCCGAAACCACCGTTGCTGAAAACGCACACGACATCGCCGGGCCGGGCACCGCTGGCGATGTGCGGCACGATGACAGCCACGTTCTCGAGATAGGCGGCGGACCGGCCGGCGGCGCGGAGATCATCCATGAGCCGGGCCGGATCGAGCCGCTCGGCGGGGGCCAGCAGTTCGAGGCGCGCGACTTCGGCAACTACCACGGTGTCGGCAAGGGCCAGGGCTTCGGCGAGTTCCCGCTGGAAAACATTCCGCCGCGTCGTGTTCGACCGCGGCTCGAAGACCGCCCACAAGGGTCGCCCGGGAAACTTCAGCCGCAGCGCCCGGAGCGTCTCGCGGATCGCTGTCGGGTGATGCCCGAAGTCATCCACCACCGCCACGCCGTCCCGCTCGCCGCGGACCTCCATCCGCCGCTTCACGCCGGTGAACGTGTCAAACGCCGCCTGGATTTTCGCATCGCTCACGCCGCAATGCCGCGCGCAGGCGATGACCGCCAGCGCGTTGCGCACGTTGAGTTCCCCCGTCATTCCGAGCTGGAAACGCGTGGCCCCGACGGTGAACGACGACGACGACCCGCCGAGTTCGAGGTCCACCGCGCGCGTGTCATTTCCCCCGTCGAGGCCGAAGCGCCGGACCGGACAAAACTTCACGTCCAGCAGTGGCTCGAGGTTGGCGTCGTCGCCGTTGGCGAGCACCAATCCGTTGCGCGGCACGACCTGAATCAGGCGCCGAAACGTCGTCTGCACCGCGCCCAGATTCTCAAAAATGTCGGCGTGATCGAACTCGAGATTATTGATGATCGCCACCTCGGGGAGGTAGTGGACGAACTTGCTGCGCTTGTCGAAAAACGCCGTGTCGTATTCGTCGCCCTCGATGATGAACCAGTCGCTGTCGGTGAAGCGCGCGCCCTGCCCGAGATTGCGCGGGATGCCGCCGATGAGATAGCTAGGGTTCAAACCGCTGTGCTCGAAAACCCACGTCAGCAGCGAGGTGGTCGTCGTTTTCCCGTGCGTCCCGCTCACCACGAGCGAGCGTTTTCCGCGGATGAAAAACTCCTTCAACAACTCGGGCAGCGAGCAGTAACGCAGCCGGCGTTCGAGCACCGCCTCGGCCTCGACGTTGCCCCGCGAAATCGCGTTGCCGATCACCACGAGGTCGGGTTGGTGCGCGAGGTTGGCCTCGGCGTAAGGCGTCAGCACCGGCACGTTGCGCTCGGCCAGAAACGTGGACATGGGCGGATAGACATTCTGATCCGAGCCGCTCACCCGGTAGCCCCGCTCGAGCATCGCCACGGCCGCCGCCGCCATGGCCGTCCCGCCAATCCCGACAAAATGCACCGATTCAATTTCCGAAATCATCGGCGGATGATGAAACAATCAGCGCAGGAGAGAAGGATGGATTGCCGGACCGGCAGAACGAAGGGGGCGAAGTGGAAGCTCCAAGGACAAAGCTCAAAGCTCAAGGGAAGGACCAAGAGGGTTCAAGGGCCAAGACGGCCGGGACGAGGGGGTGAATGATGCGGTGGATCGCGAAGGACCACCGCACCAGACGTGTTTTGTGAAGCTTGGTTGGAGCTTGGCCCTGGAGCTTGGTGTTTCCCTGGAGCTTTGAGCTTTGAACTTGGAACTTCGCTCCCGCTCTCCCGTCGCCGCGCACCGAAACCTTGATAACCCGCTTCCCCCTGTTAGCGTCGCCGCTCTTTAACCGCTGCTGCGATGGACTATAAAAACACACTCAACCTGCCTAAAACCGACTTCCCCATGAAGGCGGACCTCGTCCTGCGCGAACCACAACGCCTCGAGAAATGGCAGGCGGCCGACCTCTACGACACCATCCGCGCAGCGCGCGCAGGGGCCGAGAAATTTGTGCTGCACGACGGCCCGCCTTTCGCCAATGGCGATGTCCACATCGGGACGGCGCTCAACAAAATTCTCAAGGACATCATCATCAAATACAAATCCCTGCGCGGGTTTGATGCACCCTACGTCCCCGGCTGGGATTGCCACGGGCTGCCCATCGAATTCAAGGTGAGCCAGGAAATGCGCAAGGCCGGCAACACCGCCGCCGATCCCGCGACCATCCGCACCGCCTGCGAGGCTTACGCGCGCAAATACATCGACATCCAGCGTACGCAGTTCAAACGCCTCGGCGTGCTCGGTGACTGGGCGAATCCCTATCTCACGCTCAACAAGGAATACGAAGCCGACGAACTGCGCCTGTTCGCGGATCTCGTCGAGCAGGGCTTTGTCTATCGCGGGAAAAAGCCCGTGTATTGGAGCATTCCGTGCCGCACCGCGCTGGCCGAGGCGGAGGTGGAATACGCCGATCACGTGAGCCAGAGCGTGTATGTGCGCTACCGCTTGCAGGGTGAGCCGAACACCTACGTCATCATCTGGACCACCACGCCGTGGACCTTGCCCGCGAATCTCGCCGTCGCCTTCAATCCCAGCTTTTTCTACTCCTACGTGCAGGCCGACGACGCGACGTATCTGGTGTGCGACGCGCTGCTGGAAGCGGTTTCTAAAAAGTGCGGCTGGAGCAGTTATCAGATCACCCGCACGGCGAGCGCCGACGAGCTCGCGACGCTGGTTTACGAGCATCCTTTCTGCCCGCGCACCGGACACTTCTTTCCCGCCGGCTTTGTCGAGAACAGCACGGGCACGGGCTTCGTTCACATCGCGCCCGGCCACGGCATGGAGGACTATCAACTCGGCCGTCAGGTCGGGCTGCCCATCTACTCGCCCGTCGATGACAACGGCTGTCTCACGCCGACCGATGACCTGCCGCGCGAGCAGCAACTGCCCGCCGAAATGGTCGGCAAGTCGATCCTTGAAAAGCACGGCCAGAGCGACGCGAACAACGCCGTCCTCCACGAACTCCGCGTGCGCACGGCGCTGTTGCATCAGGAGAATTACCACCACAGCTACCCGCACTGCTGGCGCAGCAAGACGCCCGTGATTTTCCGCGCGATGGACCAGTGGTTCATCAAGATCGACCACGAGCACGGTGGAAAAACATTTCGCGAGACAGCCCTCGCCGAGATCGACCGCGTCCACTGGATTCCCGACTGGGGCAAGAACCGCATTGAAGGCGCGGTGAAGACCCGCCCCGACTGGTGCATCTCGCGCCAGCGCTCGTGGGGCGTGCCGATCCCGGCGTTCTACGACGCGTCCGGCAATCCACTCCTCGACGCCCGCATTGTGCGTTCCGTCGCCGCGCTCATCGAGCAGCACGGCTCAAATGTGTGGTTCGAAAAAAACGCCGCCGAACTCTGGGCGCTCGTGCAACCCGCCGGCTGGACCGGCCCCGCCGCTGTCGCGAAATCCGCCGACACGCTTGACGTGTGGATCGACTCCGGCAGCTCCAGCCGCGCGGTGCTGATGCGGCGAACCGAACTTCAACACACGGTAGGGCGCGTTGTCCTCAGCGCGCCGCAAGCGTCCGCCAAAGATCGGGGCGGTGAGGATACCGCGCCCTGCCTCTGGCAGGCCGATGTTTATCTCGAAGGCTCCGACCAGCACCGCGGCTGGTTTCAGTCCTCGCTGCTCCTCTCGCTCGCGGGCAATGGCGCGGCCCCGTTCAAAACCGTGCTCACCCACGGCTTCATGGTCAAAGCCAGCAAGATTGATCCGAAGCAAAAAGAAAAAGTCTCCAAGTCCGCGCAGTCCACCTACGAAAAACCCGAGACCGCCGACCGCTACGTGAACCAGTTCGGTGCCGACGTCGTGCGCCTCTGGGTCGCATCGCAGGATTATCGCGGCGACATCTGGGTCGGTGACGACCGCATCGAAAAAGTCGCCGAGACCTACCGCCTCCTCCGCAACACCCTGCGCTACCAACTCTCGAATCTCTACGACTTCGACCCGGCCAAGCACAGCGTCGCCGACGCCGAGCTGACCGGCCTCGACCGCTGGATTCTCGGGCGCTTCGCCGAGCTGGAGGTGGACATCATCAAGGCCTATGACGCCTACGAATTCCACGTTGTCTATCAGCGCCTGAGCCAGTTCGCCGCGGTCGAACTCAGTTCGATGTACCACGACGCCGTCAAAGACCGGCTCTACACCGACCCCGCGAATTCGCCGCGCCGCCGCTCAACGCAGACCGCGCTGCACCGCCTCGTCATCGGTTTGAGCCAGATGCTCGCGCCGCTGCTCGCGTTCACCGCCGATGAGGCGTGGGATTTCATTCCCGGCAAACCCGCGCCCTCGGTCCACGCCTCGACCTGGCAGCCCCGGCCATTCCCTCGTTCCGCGGCCGAACAATCCGCGTGGGAGGGACTCTTCCTCCTCCGCGTGCAGGTTCTCCCGCATCTCGAAAAAGCCCGGCAGGCCAAGGAAATCGGCAAAGCCCTCGACGCCCAGGCCATCCTCAACGGCTCCGGCCCGCTCTTCACCGACGGCAAAACCCACGCCGAAGCCCTGCGCGAACTCCTCAACATTTCGCAGCTCGAAATTCACACCAACGCCAATGGTGACGCCGACGCCACCAGCACCGTCATCCTCAAAGCCGCCGGCCAGAAATGTGAACGCTGCTGGCACTGGGAACTCGCCGTCGGCCTCACCCCCGCGCACCCGACGCTGTGCCCGCGCTGCGTCGAGGCGGTGAGCGCATCCCCGGCGTGAGGCGACGGAATGAAGCTGCTGTGCTGCGCTTCGTTTCGGAACGGCGCACCCACATTGCCCAAATCTTGAACCCCATCAACGAACTGGACGCCGTGGCGCTGACCTGCGACCTCCCGGCCCACGGGCTGGTGCGCGGCGACGTGGGCACCGCCGTGTTGGTGCATGGGAATGGCGCGGCCTTTGAAGTGGAATTTGTCGGCTACGACGGTCACACCGTCGCACTGCTGACGTTGGAGCACACCCAAGTCCGTCCGCTCCAGACCCGCGACATCCCTCACGCCCGCGAACTGCAAGCGGCCCGTTTGGTGGCGTGAACCGTCGGTGGGTAGGGCGCGGTGTCCTCACCGCGCCGGCTAGCGCCGAGGCCATGCCAGTGTGGCCGACGACGGAGTGAGGACACCGCGCCCTACCCAGCCTCGGCAGAGCGCGGCCCGGATAAGTCGCTGCCCCACGAGCCCCCCCGGCTCCGTCCCGCGATTCCCAACCGCCGAAGCACTGCGGTGCGGCGGCGCTGCCGTTCGCGCCGATGGTTGACAACCGGATCATCTCCTCGCCCGCCGGGCACCGAGCGCGCCGCACCGCTACCGCTGCAATTGCTTCTCCAGAAAACTCACCTGCTGGCGGACGTTCGCGTCCACTTCCATGCGGCCTTTCACCAGCTTGCACGCGTGGAGCACGGTGCCGTGGTCGCGGCCGCCAAAGGCATCGCCGATGGTGTTGAGCGAGCTTTCGGTGAGCTGGCGCGAGAGATACATCGCGACCTGCCGCGGGAAGGCGATGTTTTCGGGCCGCCGCTTGCTGGTCATGTCGGCGAGGCGGATGTCGAAATGCTCGGCCACCTTGCGCTGGATGAACTCGATGTTGATCGTGTAGCGGCCCTCTTCGTTGAGCACTTCGCGCAACAGATTCTCGACAATCTCGATGGTGAGCTTCTTGCCGGTGAGCGACGCGAAGGACGCCACGCGGATGAGGGCGCCCTCGAGCCGGCGGATGTTCGTGCGGATGCGGTTGGCGAGGAAGTTCATGATATCCTCGGACAAGTGCACGCCCATCACCTGCTCCTTCCGGCGGAGGATCGCCAGGCGCGTCTCGACATCCGGCGGCTGCAGGTCGGTGACCAGGCCCCACTCGAAGCGCGAGACGAGGCGATGCTCGAGATTCTGAATCTCGCTGGCCGGCCGGTCGCAGGTCATCACGATCTGTTTGTGGCCCTCGTGCAGCGCGTTGAACGTGTGGAAAAATTCCTCCTGAATCCGCTCCTTGCCCGCGAGAAACTGGATGTCGTCGATGAGCAGCACGTCGGTGTGCCGGTATTTTTTGCGAAAGCGGACGAGTTGGTTGTTCTGAATGCCGTCGATGAATTCGTTGGTGAATTTCTCGGAGGAAACGTAGGCGACGCGCGCGCCCTTTTTGTGCGCCACGACGTAGTTGCCGATGGAGTGGAGCAGGTGGGTCTTTCCCAGCCCGACGCCGCCGTAAATGAAGAGCGGATTGTACGATTTGCCCGGCGACTGAGCGACGGCCATCGCCGCGCCGTGGGCGAACTGGTTGTTCGCACCGACGACAAACGTGTCGAAGACGCTCTTCGGATTGAAGAGCGGTTCGCCCGCAGCGAACTCCCGGTCCACCACGCTGGAGACTTCCTTGGGCTTGCCATTTCCCGCCGCGGCGGTGGCCGCCGCTGCCGGCACATGGCCGTTGGTCTTGGTGGCATCAACCACGAATTTCACCTGCAACTCCTGGCCCGACGCGAGCATCAGGACATCCTGGAGCAGGCTCGAATAATTGTCGGTCAACCAGACGCGGCAAAAATCATCGTTCACGTACACCGAAACGGCGTCGCCCGCCAGCGCCCCGATTCGCAGCGGCGCGAACCAGAGTTTGTAAATGTCCGGGCTGAGCATCGTGCGCAATTGGTGCTGCGCCGTGTCCCAAATTTTTTCCAACGGAAGTTCCATTTCGCCAGATGCTTTCACCGTCAATTCACCGCCAGTTTGCCCGCTTATTCACCGCCCCGCGTAACTCGTTTGTAACAATTCGTTTACCGACTCCGCCCGCGATCCGCCATCGTTTTCCGCCACACCCGCCCGCCGCCGCCCCGCCGGCCGACCGACCTGCCGGAATTTAGAATCTGAAGAACAACCGCCTCATTTACAATCATTTACGACTTTGGGTTACGACCCCGGGTCTGGCCGGCGAAAAATGAGGTAAGAACTAGGGGCATTGCACGGTGCCGACTGTTGTAGAGAAAGCCTCCGCGCCGGGCGAGGAGAAGATATTATCTGTTATCCACAAGTTGTTCACCGGCGCGCTTTCTTTTGTTTTCGGGCAATTTTGGCGGCAAAAAGGGCATCGCGCCCCTGCCCGATGCCCACGGCAGACTCAGTAGTTATGCGGTCCGAGTAAAGTTGAAACGCGCCGCCCGGCGAAACGCCACCCGAGGAGTTTTTTTCACGCTTTCCTGCCCGGCCAGACTCGGCGAAATCCGCCCAAGATTGCCCGTCTCACCAACGGCCCGTAACCCGGAGGCCCCGGCTCCACGACCGGCGCCTACGCACGTCCACAACTCACAGCGCGCTGTCGCCGCTCTCTTCCGTGCGGATGCGCACCGCCGTCTCCACGCTCGACACGAACACCTTGCCATCGCCGATCTTGCCGGTCTTGGCGGCCTGCACGATCGCCTTCACCGCCGCGTCCACGCGGTTGTCGGCCACCACGATTTCGATCTTCAACTTCGGTAGAAAATCCACGGTGTACTCGCTGCCGCGGTAGATTTCCGTATGCCCCTTCTGCCGGCCGAAGCCCTTCACTTCGCTCACGGTCATGCCTTCGACGCCCACGCCGGTCAGGGCGTCTTTGACGTCTTCCAAGCGGAACGGTTTGATGATGGCCTCGATTTTTTTCATGAGAGATGTGCGTTGCGGCCGAATACTAGTCTGCGGGTTTTTTGTGTAAATACGTTTCTGAAAAAGAGCGCACGCCGGAGGCGTAATCCGTGATGCGCGATGCGTGATTACTGGTCGCTTCCCGCTGATTACGAATCACGAATCACGGATCACGCATCACACATTATCAAAATTCCCTTTCCACCGCCGCGCGCATCCCTAGCCTGACTTGCACACAGGTTTTCCGCCGGACCACACTAACCCGCGCGCGGCGCCAACACCGTCGGCGCGAACCCGTCACCCGACCCGCCACCCACTTTCATTTATGCGCTGGCCACCACCGCTCCTCGCCGCCGCCCTGCTCGCCATCGGCGCGCTCGCGGGAATTCTCCTGGACCGTCAGTTCGTGCGCCCCTCCCAGCACAGCGCCGAAATCCCTTATCGCGATCCCAATCCCGATTCCAATCCCAGGGCGAAACGCCCGCCCACGCCCACCGCCAGCCAACCAACCACCCCTGGCGTCGCGCCCATCCCCGCCCGCGCCGCCAAATCCAATCCCGCGGCCAGCGTCGCCAGCCTGCCCGCCGGCGACCTCGCCGCGCGCATCCAGAGCGCGCTCCGCGAGTCCCCTGCCGACCAGCGCCAGGGCACGCTCGCCGAACTCGCCGCCAGCCTCGCGCCCGCCGACGTGCCCGCCGCCCTCGCCCACGCCCGCGCCATTCCCCAGGCCGATCTGCGCGCCAGCTTCATCCAGTATCTCCTCGCCCGCTGGGCCGACGGCGATCCCGTGGCCGCAATCAACCACGCCCAGGGATTGAGCAATCTCAGCGAACGCCAAAATTCGATCCGCAGTATTCTCGAAACTTGGACCGCCAGTGACGCGCCCGCCGCCTCCGCGTGGGCCGCGCGACTGCCCGCCGGACCCGCGCGCATTCAGGCCATTCAGGCCGTCGCCCAGACCCTCGCCACGCTCGACCCCCAGGCCGCCTTCGAACTCCTCAAACAACACAACGCCCTCCGCAGCCGCGAAGGCCCGCGCGACCCCGAAGGCGTCGCCGAACTCATCCTCGGCAACTGGGCCGCGCAGGATCCCGCCGCCGCCAGCCGCGCGCTCAATGAACTTCCCGCCGGCCCGCAGCGCGATGGCGCGATCAGCAGCATCGCGTCGCAATGGGCCGGCCGCGATCCCGCCGCCGCCACCGCGTGGGTGCAGAGCCTGCCCGAGGGCAATGGCAAACGCAGCGCCGTCCAAGCCGTCTGCGCCCAGCTTGGCGCCACCAATCCCAAGACCGCGCTCGAGCTCGCCTTCACCCTCAGCCCCGCCCAGGGCCAGCTCGACGCCGTGAACACCGTCGTCTCCCAGTGGGCCGGGGCCGATCCCAACGCCGCCGCCGCGTGGGTGAAACAACTCCCCGAAGGCCGCGCCAAACAGGCCGCCGCGGGCAGTATCGCTACCGCCCTGGCGCAGTCCGATCCCAACGCCGCGCTCACCTGGGCCCAGTCCATCACCGCCACCCAGATGCGGCAGAACACGCTGCAAAACATCGTCTCCACCTGGGCCGCCAGCGATCCGCGCGCCGCCGCCGCCTACGTGCAAACCCAGCCCGCCGGCACCGCCACCACCAGCCTCCTGAACGCCGTCGCCTCCTCGTGGGCCGTCACCGATCTCGACGCCGCCACGGCCTGGTTCAAGACCCTTCCCGCCCCGGCCCAGCGCGACGCCGCGCAAGGCATCCTCTACCAGCTTGCGCAACAACGCCCCGAACAGGCCGCCGACTGGGCCTTGTCCCTGCCCACCAGTCCGCAGCGCAACGGCCTGCTTGGCACCGTCGCCGCGCAATGGGCGCAGGCCGATCCCGACGCCGCCGCCGCATGGGCGCAGAAACTTCCCGCCGGCCAGGGCCAGCGCGAAGCCCTCCAAAGCATCGCCAGCCAGATGGCCTCCAACGATCCGCAGGCCGCCGCCAAATTTGTTTCCGCTTTGCCGCCCGGCAATCTGCGCGCCGACCTCATCGGCAACATCGCCGCGCAGTGGGCCGGCGTGGATGTCGAGGGCGCAATGAACTGGGCGCGCCAACTCCCCGACGAACCCTCCCGCGCCCGCGCCCTCACCGAAGTCAGCCAGCAATGGGCCGAGAGCGATGCCCCCGCCGCCGCCGCCTTCGCCCTCACGCTGCCGCGCAACGAGGCGAACCACGGCGCGCTCGAAAACATTCTCGTCACCTGGGCCGGCAACGATCCCACCGCTGCCGTCACCTGGGCGACCCAGCTCCCCGCCGGCGCGCAACGTTCCCAAGCCATCGCCAGCATCAGCGCCGCCTGGGCCGAGCAATCGCCGCACGCCGCCGCCACCTTCGTCGCCTCGCTTCCCAACGGCCCCGGCCGCAATGAAGCCGTGCAAAATGTCGTCACCGCGTGGGCGCGCAGCGAGCCCGACAAAGCCGCCCTCTGGGTCAGCGTTTTCCCCGCCGGCACCGCGCGCACCGACGCCCTCACCAGCGTCGCCAGCCAATGGGCGCAGCAAGATCCCGCCGCCACCGCCCAATGGATTCAGACCCTGCCCGCCGGGGCCGACCGCGACCCCGCCATCGGCTCCTACGCCCAGACCGTCGCCGCCAGCGATCCCGCCAACGCCCTCCAATGGGCCGCCACCATCAGCAATCCCGAGACCCGCGACCAGCGCCTCGCCGCCGTCGCCCGCAACTGGCTCCGCACCGACGAACCCGCCGCCACCACCTGGATTCAACAATCCCAGCTCCCCGCCGACGTGAAGGCCCGGCTGCTGAAAAAATAATCCCGTTGTAGGAGACGGCGTGAGGAGGCTCTAACTATTTTCCTTCGAAAACCGCCGACGCCACCACAGATCGACGCGGGGAAAAAAGCTCCAAGGACAAAGCTCAAAGCTCAAGGGAAGGTCCAAGACCCAAGCTCCAGCGCACGCTGGCCGACAGGTTTTTTTTGCTCACCCGTTACTGGGAATCCAAACCGATCCACGCTCCAAAAGCCCAACGGCGACACGCTGAAACTGGAGCTTGATGCTTCCCTTGAGCTTTGAGCTTTGTTCTTGGAGCTTCGCCCCGCGCGCGCTTTCCCACCACGCAACGCGCACTGCAAAAATCCCTGTTCCCTCCCCGTTTCATCCGTGGCTAACTCACGCGCATGAGCTGGTTTTACCGCACCTGCCTGCGCCCGTTCCTGTTTGTGCAGGAATCGGAAAGCATCCACGACCGCACCATCGAAACTCTCTGCCGCCTGAGCCGCAGCGAGCTGCTGTGCGATGTCACCGCCGAGTTTTTCGGCGCGCCCGAGCTGCCCGTCGAACTCTTCGGCCTCCGTTTTCCGAACCCTGTCGGCCTCGCCGCGGGCATGGACAAACACGCTGACGCCGCGCCCATCTGGCCGTCGTTCGGCTTCGGCTTCAGCGAACTCGGCGGGGTCACCTGGCACGCGCAACCCGGCAACCCGCCGCCGCGGATGTTTCGCGCGGTGGCCGACGGCGCGCTCGTCAATCGCATGGGCTTCAACAATCCCGGCGCTGAGGAAATGGCCCGCCAGCTTGCGGAATGGCGCACGCTCGGCCGCTGGCCCGACCACCCCGTCGGCATCAACCTCGGCAAATCCAAAATCACCCCGCTCGAAAAGGCCGCCGACGATTATGCGAACTCCCTGCGCGTGCTCTGGCGCTTCGCCGATTTTTTTGTCGTCAACGTCAGCTCGCCCAACACCCCCAACCTCCGCCAGCTCCAGGACAAATCCGCGCTCGACGACGTCCTCGCCGCCGTCCAGCAAGTGAACTCCGAGCAGGCCCACGCCATCGCACCCTCGCGCGGCCCGAAGCCCATCCTCGTCAAAGTCGCGCCCGACCTCTCCTTCGAGGCGCTCGATGAAATCCTCGCCCTCGCCGGCCCGCGCCAGCTCGCCGGCATCGTCGCCACCAACACCACCATCGCCCGCCCCGCTACCACCGACGAAAAAGCGCGGCGCACCTACGCCGAAGCTGGCGGCCTGAGCGGCCGCCCCCTGCGCGCCCGCAGCACCGAGGTCGTCCGCCACCTCTACCGGCAAACGCACGGGAAGCTCCCGATCATTGGCGTCGGCGGCATCTTCACCGCCGCTGATGCTTGGGAGAAAATCACCGCCGGCGCATCACTCGTGCAGGTGTACAGCGGCATGGTCTATGAAGGCCCCGGCGTCGCCCGCGCCATCGTCTGCGGCCTGCGCGAACGCCTCTCCACCCACGGCTTCCACCAGTTTTCTCAGGCCCGCGGAATCCACGCCTGACGCCCCGGGAGCGCGCCCGGCCCGGGCGCAGCGTCTGAACCGGGAAGGGGGCGGCGGAATACTCTGACCACCTCCGCACCGCGTACGCACCGCGGGTAGGGACGCCCGGTCCCCGTCCCGGAGGGACGCCGGAGGAGATTAGCCGGGGGCAAGTCCGCCCCAGC
Source organism: Verrucomicrobiota bacterium (assembly GCA_014193395.1). Lineage (GTDB taxonomy): Bacteria > Verrucomicrobiota > Verrucomicrobiia > Limisphaerales > BJHT01 > BJHT01. The sequence continues at coordinate 20,396 of BJHT01000011.1, read as the reverse complement.
GGACGCCGCCCCCGGAAACCCCGCCCCGTGGCTCCGTGCCCCAGCGGGGCATCGAAGAAAATGGCCGGAAGCGACGAGGGGTGGCGGCAATGCTGCGGGAAGGACACCGCCCAAAAACTTCTGCGATGCCCCGCTGGGGCATGACCCGTTTGGCGGCGGAACCGGGGGCCGCGCCCGCTGCGCGGGCTTGCCCCCGGCTAATATCCTGCGGAGTCCCTCCGGGACGAAGCGTAGAGCATTGACGACATTTCTCCGCATGCGGCTCGACAGCCAAGGCAGGGACAAAATCCTCGTGCGCTGCGAGAATTTTTCCGAGGGCGGCTGTGTGCGCGGAGCACCAGCCGCAGCGGGTTGGCGCATGGGACGCCGCTGATTCCAACGGGTGCCTGCGAGGATTCGGGGCCGCTGCGGTGCGGCTCCGCAGCCCTGTGGTCCTCACGGCATCTACGACTGCATAGACACAGCCAGCCCGACCTCCGGGCCGGTCCGCCAGCGCGCCAACGTCTCGGCCTGCGCCAGTTCTCCGGCGCTTTTTCCGGGGCGCACGAATTCAACGCCCGCGCTTGCCAACGCGCCCGCCAGGCGGTGAACTCGCCGCACTTCATGAAACCCGAGCGTCCTGCCCACTCCGCCCCCATCCTCGCGCTGCGCCTGTTGCTCGGCTTGCTCCTCCTCTTCGCCACCGCCGACCACACCCGCGCGGCCGAGACCAACCGCTGGTTCAACACGCTCGTCGCGCACTGGACCGACTATGCCACGCCCGAATATCTGGACTTCCTCGGCGAGGCGCGGCCCGAGATCGCACAGGTCGGCTTTTACGGCCTCACCTTTTACAGCCTCGCGCACACGCCGTTCTACAAGGGTTACCCGGCGCATCTGCCGGTGCAGGGCACGAAGGAATGCGGCGACTGGTTCGCCCAGTTGAACCGCGAGGTTCACAGCCGCGGCTCGAAGGTCGTCGGCCATTTCAACATGACCTTCATCTTCGGCGATCCGGCGAAAAAGGCCGGGTTCTTCGAGTGGTACGACAAGGGCTGGAACGAGGCCGAGTTCGGCCCGAAGCCGTGCGCCGATCCGACCGAGATGTTGCAGCGCGACGCGGCGGGACAGCTCGTGGCCACGCACTCCTACAAGATCGGCGGCTGGCCCGAGTACCACGGCTGCCTGAACAATCCCAAGTGGCGCACCTGCGTGAAGGCGATGGCGAAGTCCGCCATCGCGCGCGGCGTGGACGGCCTGATCGCGAATTACTTCTACCGCCGCGACTGCCTGTGCGAATTCTGCGTCGCCGGTTTCCGCCAGCATCTCGCGACGAATTACACCGCCGCGGATTTGCGTGCGCGCTTCGCCATCGCCGATCTGAAAACCCACGTCTTCACCGACATCCCGTCGTGGCACGATCCGAAGCAGACCACTCCCTTTCGTCTGGCCGCGCTGCGCTGGACGCAGCTCGCGCTCAAGGAGGCCTTCGACGACGTGCTGCTCCGCTACGGCCGCTCGCTCAAGCCGGACCTGCTGATCGCGCAATGGAATCACCTCGGCGCGTTCAATCAAATCAACGGCGACGAACGCTGCGTGCTGCCCGGCGACCTCTGGGGACGCGGCGAAGATTATCTCTGGTACAGCACCGGCAACGCCGCGTCGCAGACCGATCTGGCCAACGGCGATCTCGGCGACGGCACGTTGCAACTGCGCTATATCCGCGGCGCGTTCGGACCGAAGCCGTTCGTGCTCGGCAAATACGAGCAGACCCGCACGCGCGCGACGATTGCCGAAGGGCTGGCGAATGCAGGCGGCGGCCTTGGTTTTTACGCGCCCTTCAAAAATCCCGCCGGCCGCACGGCGCTGGCGAGTTACTTCCGTTTCGCCCGCGAGCAGCGCGACATTTTTCTCGGCGCGCAACCCGCCGCTGAGCTGCTGTTGCTCTATCCGCGCAGCGCCGTTCACCTCGGCGACATCGCGCCCGTCGCGCGGTTTCGCACGCTGGGAAAACTGCTGGTACGCGCGGGCTACGCCTTCGACATCGTGCCCGACGATCGCCTGTCCGCGGAACACCTGCGCGGCCGCGCCGCCCTCGCGTGCGTGGATGAATCCGCGTTGAGCGCTGATGCGAAAAAACTGCTCGCTGAATTCAAGGGCACTCGCGTCCCCGCACTCCCCGCCGAACCGCCCGCCGCCGACGGATGGCAGCCGCAGGAGCTCGCGCGCGTCACGCACCGCACGGGCAGTTGGAAAGTGGCCGTCTCGGTTCTCGATGCGCCGACTGGCAACCGGAAATTCGTCCACCTCGTGAACTACGACCGCGAGGAACCCGCGAAAGGCGCGCCCAGCGCGGGCCGCGGACCGCAGGACGAAAAGCCGATCCTCAGCGAAAACCTCACCATCGAACTGCCCCTTGCCCCCGGCCGCCGCGTGAAAAACGTGCGCCTCCGCTCACCCGACAGCGACGTGACCACCGGCCCGCTGCCCTTCACCACGACCGGCGCGACCGCCCGCTTCACCGTGCCGCGCCTGTTGGTGTACACGGTGGCCGAGGTGGAGTTTGAGTGACGAGTGCGCGAAGCGCCGGAGTGCGCCCGTCCTCGGGCGCAGCGGGGTGGATCGCGGTGGTGCGTGAAAAAAACACGGCCCCCGCGCGAACGGACATCGCTGCGGCCGGGGACGGCCGCACTCCACCAGCGCGGGCATTGCAGCTCCGGGGAGGACCGCTCCTTGCGCTCCTCTTTCTTCATTCGCCATTCGCCATTCGCCATTCATCATCCGCGCATGTCCGACTGGACCAACATTCTCGTGGCGGCGATTGCGGTGACGTTCATCGGTCTCTCGAAGGCCGGGTTCGGCGGCGGGCTGGGCATGTTGACCACGCCGCTGTGCGTGTTCGCGTTCGGACCGAAGGACGCCATCGGCATCCTGCTCCCGCTGCTGTGCGCCGGCGACGCCTTCTCGCTCTATCACTACTGGGGCAAATGGGAGAAAAAGAACCTCGTGTATCTGTTGCCCGGCGTGGTGATCGGCGTGGTGATCGGCGTGCAGCTCATCGGCCGGTTCTCGCCGCAGCAGCTTCAGGTCTGCATCGGCGTGCTGGCGGTGTTGTTCGTCGTGTTCCAGCTCGTGAAGGAGAAAATCTTCCAGGCGGAGGGCGCGTTTTCTCCCAGCCATGCGATCGGCATTCCGTGTGGCATCGGCGCGGGCATCACCTCGACATTTGCGCACGGGGCCGGGCCGGTCGTCGCAGTGTTTGTGATGCCGCAGAAACTGCCCAAGGAAATCTACGTGGGAACGACCGTGCTGATGTTCACCTGCATCAACTGGATCAAGATGCCGTTCTTCCTGCTCGACCGCGAGCTGACGAACCTCTCCGTGCTGGTGCCGCACGCGATCATCACCCGCGAAACGCTGTGGCTTAGCCTGCTGTTTTTTCCGCTTGTGCCCGTGGGCGTCTGGCTCGGCGTGTGGCTCAACCGCCGGTTCTCCGAGCGCCTGTTCCTGCGGTTCGTGTACGTGCTGACATTCCTCACCGGGATCGAGCTGATCTTCCACTCGCAGCTCGTGAAACTGCTGCGGTGAGCGCGAACGCCGCAGTCGAGCCGATGCTTTTGGACCGGAGAGAGAGACGATGAACTCAGGGCGGCGGGGCCGCAACCAACGCAAAACGCGGGGAGCGGCGAGGGCGGGTACAAAACTCCGACCGCCTCCGTCGTGAGCAACGCGGCGCGCGCTTCCGCCCCCTTCCCGCTCTGCGTTCCTTCCGATCTCTGCGGTGTTCCATTCCCCGCCACCCCGGTCGGAGCGTTTCCCGAAAACACCGCAGAGATCGGAAGGAACGCAGAGCGGGAAGGAGCCGTGGGAGATGCCCGACACTTGCACGGCAGACGCCCAGCGTGGAGGGCCGGGCGCAGTGGTTCGTGAGTGCGGCAGAGTTGGGCCGGGGAATGCGAGCGGAGGAAGCGTCGCGCGCAGGGCGTGACATTTTCGCGGAGCGGTCTTGTGTCGGTGGGGGCGGTTGCTAGTCTGCGGGCATGATTCCTCTTTCGCTCTGCAACTTCGTTCGCGTCGGCCTGGCTGTGGCCGCCGTTTTTTTCTTCAACGTGGCGTCGGTGTCCGCGCAGACACCCAAGCCGGTGGGCCTGCGGCTGGTGGCCGAAGGGTATGTTTCACCGATCAATTTGATTCCGTTCGAGGATGGCTCGGGGCGAGTGCTGGTCGGGGATCAGATCGGTGTGATCAAGCTGCTGTCGAAGGATGGGCCGGCGAAGGTGTTTCTCGATCTGCGGCCGAAGGTCACGAAACTGAAAAACGGGTTTGATGAGCGCGGGCTGCTGGGCATCGCGCTGCACCCCAAGTTCAACGACAACGGGAAGTTCTACATTTACTACAGCGCGCCCCTGCGGGCGGGCGGGCCGGAGAAGTGGGATCACACGAGCCATTTGTCGGAGTTTCGCACGCTGCCGAACGACCGTTCGCAGGCCGATCCGGCGTACGAAAAACTGCTGCTGCAGATCGACGAGCCGCAGGCGAATCACAACTCGGGGCGGATGGCGTTCGGACCGGATGGGTTCCTTTATTTCGGCGTGGGCGACGGCGGCAATGGCAGCGACGTGGGCCTCGGTCATCCGCCGCAGGGCAACGGGCAGGACCTGACGACGCATCTCGGAAAAGTCCTGCGCATCGACGTGGACTCGGGGAATCCGTACAGCGTGCCGAAGGACAATCCGTTTGTCGGGAACAGCAAGGCGAAGCCGGAGATTTATGCGTTCGGGCTGCGCAATCCGTGGGGGCTGTCGTTTGATCGCGGCGGGACGCGCGAGCTGTTTGTCGCGGACGTCGGGCAGAGCCGCTTCGAGGAGGTGAACATCATCGTGAAGGGTGGCAATTACGGCTGGAATCTGCGCGAGGGGATGGAGGGGTTTGATCCGAAGGCGCCGTTGAAGAAGCCGGAGACGATGGCGGAAAAGGATGCCGAGGGCCGGCCGTTTGTGGACCCGGCGATTGTTTACAAAAACGCGAAGGGTTTCCCGAAGGACACCGACGCGGGCGGGACGTGCATCACGGGCGGCTATGTGTATCGCGGCAAGGCGATCCCGCATCTGACGGGCAAATATGTGTTCGCGGACTGGTCGCGGATGTGGACCAAGTCGGACGGCGCGGTGTATGTGGCGACGCGGCCCGAGACGGGCTCGAACAAGCCGTGGAAGATCGAGCTGCTGCCGCTGGCGAGTCATCCGGACGGGCAGTTGAACAAGTGCATCGTGGCGCTGGGCGAGAGCGCGGACGGGGAACTATACGTGATGACCAACGACGGCCGCGGTCTGGAAGGCGAGACGGGGAAGGTGTTCAAGCTGGTGCCGCAGTGAGCGCGCACAACCTGAGCAAATGTTCCTGACATTGGCGATGAGCATGGCACGAACGAAGCCGACGGGAGGCGTCGGTGGAGTCGAAATGAAACACCCGCAAGCCGCATGAATCCGCCAACGCCTGAACCCAAGATTGAGCAGATCAAGCGCGCGCTGTTCGCGGGCCAGAAAATCGCGGCGATCAAAATTTACCGCGACCAGACGAACTCCGGGCTGAAGGACGCGAAGGACGCCATCGAGAAGCTGGAGGCGGAACTGCGGGCCAGTTCGCCGGAGAAATTCACGGCGACGCCAGCCAAGGCGGGCTGCGTCGGCGTGCTGTTGGTGCTCGTGTTGTTGGGGGTGATGGCGGGCGTGGTGTTTTCGTTGCTACGGTTCGCGAACTGACCCGGGGACGGCGGCGGGGACAGCACGGTTTTTCTCCCGCAGTTTCGGGGAGACCGCAGACGGGGAAGGGGAGCGGAGGCGCAAGTTATTCCGCAGGGTCGGTGTGAGTGCGCAGAAGACGATTGATGCCGCCCGCGCTTCTGGGGCCGAGGAAAGCCCGCTTGTTTTTGAAAAGGGCGGGGCTTAGCGTCCGCGCATGTCTTCACGGATTTCCTTATTGTTGGCGGCTTGTGTCTGCCTCCCCTTCGCGTCGCGCGGCGACGAGGTGCAGTTGCGGGATCGCGCGGGGGTGACGGGCAAGATTCTGGCGGAGAAATCCGACCAGGTGATTGTTGATCTCGGCTTCACAGTGCTGGCGATTCCCCGCACACACATTGTCAAAACGGTGCGCGGTGACGGCGCGGCGGCCGAGGGCACGAACGGCCCGAAGCGCGTGGTCGGCGGTGCGGCGGCGACGGAGACCAGGCGCGAGCTTTACAGCATCAACGTGACGCCGCCGGCCGAGCGCAGCGTGCGGGAGCAGGTGGCGCAGTTGGGCGAGGCGGTGGTGCAGGTGCGGACGCCGGGCGGGCTGGGGTCGGGGTTTATCCTGAATGAAGAGGGTTATCTCATCACGAACTTCCATGTGATCGAGGGAGAGACGCAGATTTCCGTCGAGGTGTATCACCAGAAGGGCGCGTCGCTGGAGCGCACGAGTTTCAAACAGATTCGCATCGTGGCGATGAACAAGTTCGCGGACCTGGCGCTGTTGCAGATCACGGACAAGGACGCGCCGAAATTCAAGAGCGTGCGGCTGGGCGATGCGGATGTGCTGGCGGTGGGCGAACGGGTGTTCGCGATCGGCAGCCCGCTCGGATTGGAGCGCACGGTGACGGAGGGGATCGTGAGCACGAAGACGCGGCAGATGCAGGGCGCGCTTTATTTGCAGACCACGGCGCAGATCAATCCCGGCAACAGCGGCGGGCCGTTGTTCAACATGCGCGGCGAAGTGGTGGGCGTGACGAACATGAAGATCACGTTTGGCGAGGGTCTCGGGTTCGCGATTCCCGTCGAGTCGGTGAAATACTTCCTCGATCACCGCGTGGCCTACGCCTACGACAACGACAATCCGAGCAATGCCTACCGCTATCTCGAACCGCCCAGCCGCATCAAAGAGGCGAAGGAATCGAAGGAGCCGAAGACGCCGAAGAAATCTTGAGCGGCCGGGTTGTGGTCGTCCGCAATTTTTCACCTCCCCGGCACCCGTGTGAACCAGAAATCCAGCGCCGCAATCGTTTCGACTGGCTTCCGAGCGGGCGGAATAAACAGGGGAACCGCCAGCGCGTGAAATGCCGAACTCGCCCGAACTCACTGCTGCTTCTTAACCCTTTAACCTTTTCACGCTTCACCAATTCATCCGTTCGACTTTTTTAACCGTTTCCATAATTCCATGAAACTTCACCTCGTTCTCTCCGCGCTTTTGCTCTGTGTCCCGCCGCTGGCCCGCGGGGCCGTCACGTCCGCCGAGCGGCTGCTGCCCGCCGATACCGCGGCCATTGTTACCGTGCCCGACTGGGCGAAGGCCACGGCGGCGTGGAAGGATTTTTCGATGGCGCAACTGTGGCGCGATCCGGCGATGCGCAAATTCACGGAGAAGTTCGAGACGCGTTTCAAGGCCGAGGTGATCGCGCCGTTGGAGAAGGAACTGGGCGTGAAACTGAGCGACTACGCCGAGCTGTTGCAGGGCCAGGTGACGTACGCCATCACGGGGTTTCAGCGCGGTGAGAAGGGCGCGGGGCAAAGCTCTTGGTTGGTGTTGCTCGACAGCCGGGACAAGACCGAGCAGGTCCGCAAGAACCTCGCGGAACTGAAGAAGAAATGGCTCGAGAACGGCAAGCCGCTGAAGACCGACCGCGTTCGCGACATGGAGATCATCACGCTGGTCATCTCGTCGGAGGACCTCAAGCGGCCGTTCGAAAAGGCGCTCCCGGGATTCAAGAGCACGAAGCCGGACCCCGAGGGCGCGCCGGCCAAGGGCGCGGAAAAGAAGCACGAGATTTCCGTGGGCCAGCTCGGGTCGCTGCTGTTGGTGGGAAACAACCCGAAGGATTTCGAGAAGGTGCTGATCGGGCACGCGGGCGGCTTGCTGCCGGTGCTGGCGGACCGACCGGAGTTCGAGAGCATTTACAACTCGCTCTTCCGCGATTCGCTGGCGTTCGGCTGGGCCAATTTCCAGGTCATCAATGACTTGCTCGCGCAGGAGTCCGGCGACGGCGGCCGGCCGGCGAATCCGCTCGCGCCGAAGCCGGAGAAGATGATGCAGGCGTTCGGCCTGAACGCGCTGAAGAGCATTTCGTTCAGCCTGAACCATTCGCCCGATGGGACGCTGGGCACGGTGTATCTGGATGCGCCCGAGGCGACGCGCAAGGGCCTGCTGAAGATTCTGGCGATGGACCCGAAGGAAGCCGCGCCGCCCGCATTCGTCGCGGCGGACGTGGTGAAGTTCTCGCGCTGGCGGCAGGATGGGCAGAAGGCGTGGGCCGCGATCGAGACCATCTTGAACGAGTTTTCTCCGGCGATGGCGGGCGTGGTGAAGTTCGTGATGGAGGCGGCGGGGAAGGATCGCGATCCGAATTTCGATCTGCGCAAACAGCTCATCGGCAACCTGGGCAATGATCTGGTGCATTACGAAAAGGTGCCGCGCAGCAGCCGGCTGGAGGATTTGAATTCGCCGCCGGCGATCAATCTCATCGGCTCGCCGAAACCGGAGCTGCTCGTGCAGGCGCTGCGAACGGGTTCGGCGCTGCTCAGTTCCGAGCCGGTGGCCGAGCGCGAGTTTCTCGGGCGCAAAATTTATTCCCTGAAGATGATCCCGATGACCGGCTTCGAGCGCGGCAAGCCGCAAGCGCTGGCACTGCATTTCGCCGCCAGCGGCGCGTATGTCGCGATGGCGACGGATGGCGGGGCACTCGAGGAATATCTGCGCACCGGCGAGGCGACGGGCAAATCGCTGCGGGAAACGGCCGGCCTGGCGGAGGCGGCGCAAAAAGTCGGCGGCACGGACACGGGCTGGTTTGGCTACGAAAACCAGAGCGAAAGCATTCGGCTCAGCTTCGAGGCGATGAAGAAAGATCCGGCGGCGCTGGATGCGTTGCTGTCGTTCAACCCGCTGCCGAGCATGGGCGGGCGCACCGTCGAGCGCGGTTTCCGCGAGTGGCTCGACCCGACGCTGTTGCCGCCGTTTGAAGCGGTGGCGCGCTATTTTCACTTCACCGTGTTTGGCGCCAAGACCGCGAACGACGGCATCACGTTTCGGAGTTTTGCTCCCACGCCGCCAGCGCTGCGCAACTGACCGGTGAGCGCGTCCTCCCCGCCAACGTTGTTGCAATAGAGCGCGTTAGCCGGATTGCCCCTTGTGGCGGGCTGTGGCGTTCGTTACGCTGCGCGGCAAATGGGACGAGTCAGCGATGCAAAAGAACGCCTGCTGGAAGCGGCCAAAGGCCTAATCTGGGAGCAGAGCTATGGTGCAGTGACGGTGGACGCGATCTGCCGCCGGGCCAAGGTCCAGAAGGGGAGTTTCTACCATTTCTTCGACGACAAATCCGAACTAGCGGTGGCCAGTTTGGAAGCGGACTGGCAGGCCCGCCAGCCGGTTTTGGCCGAGATGTTTTCCCGCAATCATTCGCCGTTGGACCGGCTGCAGAATTTTTTCGAGCACGTCTATCAATGCCAGAAGAAGCTGCAAAAAGAATGCGGCTACGTCCTCGGTTGTCCGTTGTTCAACCTCGGCTCGGAGGTCTGCACGCGGGATGAAAAGATCCGCAAAAAGGTTCTGTCCTTGGTCAACTGCTACATCCGCTTCTTCGAGTCGGCCATCCGCGACGCCCAGGAGGAGGGCAGTGTTGCGGGCGACAATGCCGGCCTGAAAGCCCGCTGGTTGTTCAGTTATTTCGAGGGCGCGCTCACCCAGGCGCGGATCGAAAACGACCCATCCTCGCTGCGCAGTCTCGGCACGGTCGCGTTGCATCTGCTTGATGCCAAGCTGGCTATGGCGGCCTGATCTTCCCCCCGGTTCCCTTCGCCCTACCGTCCCCACCTTACGGAGTTCGCCTGACGGCGATTCTTGAATACTTTCTTTTCCAAGTGGTCAACAACTATGACGGTATTACGCAGACTGAAACTTGAGCATAGGAAAGTTTATGAAACACCTCATTGAAACCGAATTGGGCAAGCGAGCGGGCGGCCGGGTGGTGGCTCGCACTCCGAAGGCGAAAGTCGTCGTGCGCAGCGGCCGACGAGGCAAGGTGTCGGTGCGGCGAAACGTGCGGAAGCGGGTCGCAAAACGCGCCCGCTCGGAAGCCAAGGCACCGGTGGTCGCTCCGGTCGTGCTGTCGGCACCCGCGCCCCGGTTCGGGCGCGAGGGCGTGCTCCCGTCTGAACCCGTGATCGTGCGCGGCACCTACGATGGCAGCACCGCGTTTAATCTCTATTTGCGCGAAGTCGCCGAGACCCCGCTGCTGACCGTGCAGGACGAAATCGACCTGGCCGCGCGCATCAAGCGCGGCGACAAGGCGGCTCGGGAACACATGATCAAGGCCAACCTCCGTCTCGTGGTCAAAATCGCCCGCGACTACGAAAACTACGGCGTGCCGCTGCTCGACCTCGTCAGCGAAGGCAACATCGGCCTCATGAAGGCGGTCGAGCGCTTCGATCCCTCGAAGGGCGCCAAGCTCTCGACCTACGCGGCGTGGTGGATCAAGCAGGCCATCAAGCGCGCGCTGGCCAATCAGTCCAAGACCATCCGCCTGCCCGTGCATGTGGTGGACAAGCTGTTTCATCTCCGCCGCACGACCGTGAAATTGCAGGAACTGCTCGGTCGCGAACCCACCGATGCCGAACTGGCCGACGAACTGGCCACCACCGCCGATCGCATCGCCGAGCTGCGTCGCTCGGCTGCCACGCCTGCGCCGCTCGATGCGAATCTGGGCAGCGACGAAGATTCCAACCGGCTTGCCGACGTCGTGCCCGATGAGAACGCTGAAAACCCGTATCGCGAATACGAAGAGAAAACCAATTGCGACATGGTCCGCCGCATGGTCCTGACCTTGAACCCGCGCGAAGCGACCATCCTGCGCTATCGATTCGGGCTGGACGACGACGACGAGAAAACCCTCGAGGAAGTCGGCATGAAGTTCGGCGTCACCCGCGAACGCATCCGGCAGATTCAGGAGATCGCGCTGCGCAAGCTGCGGAACAAAATCAACCGCCTCGAAAGAATGTCGCTGGCGGCATGAGCGTTTCTCCGGGCGAATCTGGAAGCAGAGCCTGAACCGAGTGGTTCAGGCTTTTTTGTTGGATTGATGAAGCCGCAAAAGAACCTGAACTCCGAAGATTGCCGCAAAGAACGCAAGAAAACGCAAAAGGGACAAAGGGTTTACCGGTAGGCGCGGAACTATTTCATTCCGCCCAGGTTTGCTCGCCTGCGCTACTCTTTGCGTCTTTTTGCGCTTTTTGCGGCGATTCCATTCGGGGTCCGGGCTGCGCTCAGGTTCTTCCCTATTTCACGGCAAAAATCCCGCGGCTAGTCTGCCGGCCGCGATGTGCATTCTCGATCCCCTGACCTCGGTGCTGACCGACCTGCGCCGCTGTTGCGGCCTCTGGCTGAGTTGGATCGCGTGCCTCGGAATCGCGGTCGCGCAGGTGCCGGTCATCACGTCGTTCACGCCCGCCAGCGGCCCGCCGGGCACGATTGTCACCATCAATGGCAGCGGCTTTTCCACCACGACCCAGTTGCGGTTCAACGACGCGCTCGCCGATTTCACCGCCCTGAGCGTCAACCAACTGCTCGCCGTCGTGCCCGTGACGGCGACCTCCGGCCGTCTCTACGCGAGCAACGCCTCTGGCGTTGGCAACAGCACCGCGAATTTCACCGTGCCCCCGCGTCTCGATACGTTCTCGCCGCCGCTGGGCGCGCCCGGAACGCCCGTCGTCATCGCGGGCGCCAACTTCACCAACGCCACCGCCGTCCGTTTCAATGGCACGGCGGCGACATTCAGCGTCACCGCGGAAAAACAAATTCTCGCCACCGTCCCGACCGGCGCGACGGACGGCCCGATCACCGTCGTGACCACGGTTGGCAGCGTGGACAGCGTCGCGAATTTTCTCGCGTCGTCGCAGCCGGTCATCACCGACGTGGTGCCGCTGGCCGCCGCACCGGGGAACATCGTCACGATTTACGGCGCAAATTTTTCCGGCGCGCTCACCGTGCGGTTCAACGGCGTCGCGGCCACGAGTGTCACGCTCACCGGGCAGGGGACGCAGTTGAGCGTCGTCGTTCCGGCGAACGCCACCACCGGCCCGCTGACCGTCACCACCAGTGGCGGCACCGCCACGAACGCGCAGAACTTTGTCACCGGCACCAAGCCCATCGTCACCGACTTTTTCCCCACGCTCGGAGCGGTCGGCGACGCGGTGGTGATCCACGGCCTCAATTTTCTCGGCGGCACGACGGTGGTGAAATTCAACGGCGTCACCGCCGCGTACTCCGCGTTGGCGGCAAACTCCATCCAGGCCTTCGTTCCTGCCGGCGCAACCACCGGCCCCATCTCCGTCACGACCGCCGCGGGCACCGGCACGAGCGTCACCAATTTCATCACGGGCGCCGGACCGTTGATCACGAGCTTCGCGCCCGTAGCAGGGGCGGCGGGCACTCCCATTTTGATCAGCGGCCTGAATCTGGCGGCGGGCGGACTGGTGGTTAAATTCAACGGCGTCACCGATGCAAGCGCCGTGGCCACGGCCCCGGGACAGATCGTCGCGCATGTTCCCAACGGCGCGACCACCGGCCCGCTCAGCGTGACCACCACGGCCGGCAGCACGACCACGACGGGCAATTTTTTCGTCACCGGAGCCGCGCCGTTCATCCTCGGGTTCACACCCGGCAGCGGCCCGCGCGGCACGTCGGTCACGATCACCGGCATCAATTTCACCATCGCCACCGGCGTGCTCTTCAACGGCGTGCCGGCCACCGGAGCCGCCGTCACGGCGGATTCGCAACTCCGCGTGGACGTGCCGCCGGGGGCGCTCACCGGGCCGATCAGCATCACGTCGCCAGCCGGCACGGGCACGAGCGGCGCGACGTTTTTTGCGCCGCCGCGGCTAACCACTTTCTCCCCCGCCAGCGGCGTGGCCGGCACGGTCTTCACCATCACCGGCACCAATTTCACGGCCGCGACTTCGCTGACTTTCACCAGCACCAACGGCACGCGCATCGCCGCGCCGTTCACCGTCAACTCTGCGAGCCAGCTCGCCGCGACGGTCCCGACCAATGCCGTGACCGGTCCGCTCGTGCTGACCACGCCCGGCGGCGTCATCTACAGCGCGGGTGCGTTCACCGTGCTGCCGCGACTGGATAATTTCGCGCCTACGTTGGGACCGGCGGGCACGGCTGTCGTGCTGCAAGGGCAGAATTTTTCCAGCGCCACCGCCGTGCGCTTCAACGGCACCGCCGCCGCGTTCACGATCAATTCCCCCACCCAGCTCACCGCGACCGTCCCCGCCGGAGCAACCACCGGAACCCTCCAGGTGGCCAACGCCGACGGCACCACGACCAGCACCGCGACCTTCCTCGTCACGCGCCCGAGCGACCTCGTCATCACCACCTCCAACGCGCCCCCCGTCTTCCTGCAAAACCAGCCCGCGACGTTTTTCATCACCGTCACCAATCGCGGTCCCTCGACCGTCACCGGCGTCACCGTGCAGGACACGCTGCCCGCAGGAATGCAGTTTGTCTCCGCGACGTCGAGCGTCGGTGCCTACTCGTTCAGCAACGGAAGATTAACCTGCACGCTCGGCGTGTTCTCCAACGCCGCCACCGCGACCATCACCCTCACCGTCTTCAACACCCCCGCCGGCGTGGCGTTTCATCAAGTCAGCGTCTCTGCGCTCGAAGGCGACACACGCCCCGCCGACAATCTTTCGCAATCGCTCATCGCCGTCATGAGCACCGCCCAGCGCACACTTTCCGCGCGCCTCCTGCCGGACTCTGCGAACGTTGAAATCACCTGGCCCCGCGTCCTCGCGCCCGTGACCCTCCTCCTGCAATCCACGACCAACCTCGGCACCGCGCCCGCGTGGCTCGACGTGAATCCCCCGCCCGTTCTCGTGACGAACAATGCCGTCGTGTACCACTCGCTCACGCTGGACGCCACCGGTGGCCCGCGCTTCTTCCGACTCAAGACACCGTGAGGTCCGGCAGCGACGCGGTTGAAGCGAAAGCCAAGAGGGCAGGAAAAGTTCGGACCCCGGCATCTCCCACCGCCTTCCCCCCTTGTCGCGACCGCGTGATTTATCTCTCCCCGAATGCCACCGCCCGCCGCGGCGTGCTCCGCTCACGGCGCGTTTTCCACGCGGATATTCTGCAGTTCACTCACACCCAGATCAAGCAACGACGCGTTGTAATACAGCTCGAGCCGCTTCTTGCCGACAGGCGAACCCGCGCGCAACCGCTGCCGGTCCAGCTCCTCCAGCGATAAAATATCCAGCGCCACCGGGTCCGTGCTGAAGCGGAGTTGATTGAGCGCCGTTGAGTAATGCAGCAGCGAGCGGTGCTCGCCGAAATACTGGCAGAAGATCGCGTCCACCACATTCAGCACCACGCGGTCGGCCACCGGCACCATCGCGAAAATCTCGGGCACCGCCGTGGCCAGCCGCTCGGCATCGACCTCGAAGCGATGGCTGTTGTCCACGCTGCCGAGCGCGAGATTGACCAGCGCCCCGGTCACGCCGGCGCGGTTGTGATTCAGCAGCGGCGTCACATTGATGATCTTCGTAATGTCCCCGGTGAGCAGTTTCGTGACAAAGGATTTGCGGCCGACGAAACCGCCCTGCCGCCGGAATTCGAGATCCCCCCAGATCAACTGGCCGATGAACGGCGATTCGTAAAACTGGCTTTCGTCATAGCCCGCTTCATTCGCACCTTTCACCCGCACCCCGTAGCGCGCGGCCAGTTCAAAATATCCCGCCGCCCGCAGATCCGATTCGTAGCGGTCCCAGATCACGATCTGCCGCGCGGGATGCCCCGCTGCGATGAGGCTCTCCACCAGCGCCGCGACCACGGCGGGCCGCGTGCCGCTGGCCGGTCCGGGATTCGAGTACACCTTGAAGCCGACGACATCTTTCGCGGACACCAGGCTGCGCCACGCGGAAGTCGCGTCCGGCTTGCGCGTGATGCCGACCAGGCCCCGCTGCACCAGTCTCCGGACCACGGCCGCATTGACCGCAAACGTCTCCGACGCCCCGGCATCCTGCACAATGATCACGCGCGCCTGCACCTGCGCCGCCGCCACCGGCGCCGGCACGACGCCAGCCGTCGTCGGCCGCACGCCGCCTGTCAGGCAGCCCAAAGCGGCAATGGCGGCGAGAAGGCCACGAATATTGGATTTGCTGGCAGGGTTACTTGTCACTCTAATGGCGCAATGTTACCAACCGTGAACATCGTGACCATACAAAAAAGGGGCGTCGTGTGCCCTGCCCTCCTTGCCGGCGCACTCGTGTTCCTGACCGCCTGCGGACCTCCCGGACCCAAAGCCCTGCTCGAAGGGGAGCGCCTCATTCGCGAAGGCAAACCCGCCGCCGCCATCGAACCGCTCAAGGACGCCACGCGCCATCTCCCCAAGAACCCGCAGGCGTGGAATCACCTCGGCCTTGCCTATCACGGCGCGGGCTTTCACACCGAGGCCATCGGCGCTTATCGCCGCGCGCTGACGCTCGATCCGAATCTCGTTTCCGTCCGCTACAACCTGGGCTGCGCGCTCCTCGACAGCAACCAACCCGCCGCCGCGCAGAACGAGTTGATGAGCTACATCAATCTCAACGCGCGCGACCCCGAAGGCTGGCTCAAGCTCGGTGCCGCGCAGGTCCGCCTCCAGCAATACGACGTCGCCGACCGCAGCGTGCGACAGGCCCTCTCGCTGAACCCACGCCTGCCCGAGGCGCACAACACCCTCGGCATGATCCAGCTCCGGCGCGGGCATTTGAAAGAGTCGCTCCCGTTCTTCCAGTCCGCGCTGCAAATCCAGCCCAACTACGCTCCGGCGCTGCTGAATCTCGCGCTCCTCTATCATCAATATCTCCCGGTTCGCACCCTCGAAGCCCGCCGCTTTGCCCTCGCGAAATATCGGGAATACCTCGCCGTGACACCGCGCCCGGCCAACTGGGCCGCCGTGCAAGAACTCGCCACCAGCCTCGAACGCGAGCTCGCCCCCGCCCCGCGCCCGACTCCACCCGCCGCCGTCGCGCAGGTGCAAATCTCCACCAATCTTCTCACCAAAGGCAGCAACACCGTCACCTCCGCCGTGCGCCCGCTCGTCATCACGCCACCGGCACTGGCGACGCCCAAGCCGGAACCGTCCACGAGCGAGATCCGCGTGGCGACCGTCACCACGCCCGCCAAGCCCGCGCCGCCCTCGCCACCCAAGCCAGTAGTCTCCGATGTCGCCCGCTTCACGCCGCCCACGCCCACGCCCGCTCCCACACCGCCGCCGCCAACGCCGATCGTCGCAGTGCCCGTCCCGCGCAAGCCCGCTCCGAGCTTTGACCCCGAGATCAGCCGCGTCCGCTCCACGGAATTTCCCCCGCCGGTTTCCGCCGTCCCCACCGCCCGCAACTTCGAGCCGCCACCGGTTCCCGTTCCTCCGACACCAACGCCGCCCACCCCGCCCGCGCCACCCGCGGTCACTGCTTTCATTCCACCGCCGAGTCCGCCGCCCGTGGTGTTCCGCACCACGACCATTACGCCGTCCGTGCCCGCGCCCGTGCCCAGCTTGCCGCGCGCGAATCCGATGCCTCCAACACCAGCGGTGCCACCGACACCACCGCCCGTCATCGACACCACGCAATACGTCCCGCAAGCCGAACGCGTAAAAATCACCCAAGCCGCCCCCGACCGTCCCGGCTTCTGGGCGCGGAACAATCCCGTAAATCTCTTCCGCTCCAAGCCCAAGACCCCGCCTGCCGTGACTCCGCTGGATCTTAACGCGCCCCGTCGCTCTCCCGCCGCCACCGCGACCGCCGCCTCCACCGCCAAGTCACCCTCGCCCGCCGTCGTCGCGGTCATCACCCCGCCCACGCCGCCGAAGCCCGCGATCGTGCCGGTGCCCGCCTCCGCGCCGCCCGTCGCGACCCCGCGCTACAGCTACCGCAATCCGTCGCGCCCCGTGCCCGGCAATCGCGCCGAGGCCGAGACCCATTTCTTCCGCGGCTCGGCTGCGCACAAACAGGGCGACACCGTGCAAGCCCTGCAAAGCTATCGTTCCGCCGTCAGCCTTGATCCCGCCTTCTTCGAGGCGCAGCACAACCTCGGCACCCTCGCCTACGATTCCGGCAATCTCGCCGAATCCCTCATGGCCTTTGAAAACGCGCTCGCGATCAATCCCCGCGCCGCCAACACCCGCTACAATTTCGCCATCGCCCTGCGCAAAGGCGGCCACCACCAGGACGCCGCCACCGAACTCACCCGCGCCCTCGCCGACGAACCCCGCGATGTTCAAGGCCACTTCGCGCTGGCCAATCTCTACGCCCAGCAACTCCGCCAGCCCCAGCTCGCGCGCGAACACTACGACCGCGTCCTCCTGCTCAACCCCAACCATTCCCAAGCCGCCAGCATCCGTGCGTGGCTGAAGGAACACTGAGCGCGCCGCCGCCCCGACCAGCCCCGTAGCCGCCGACGTGAGGAGGCGGACGGCCAACGCGCTCGCAGCGCTCCGCCTCGTCACCTCGGCGGCTACGGCCGTGTCGTCGAAAATTCCCGCGCCTCGTTCCCCGCTCAGGTTCCCCCGCCATCTGTCGATTATCAGAGGCGGAAGGAGTGTCGCGCCGCGCGGCAGCTCACGCACCACCGAGACATGAAACTGGCCGCCGCCATCGGGATCGCACCACCGGACGGCGGCCCCGCGCCGGAACCCGACCCGGTGACCGCGTGGCGAACCGGTCTCCGTGCGGGGCGAAACGCCCCGCTCCGACGGTGGTGCCATTCGCCGCGGCCAAATCGTTGCGCCCACAGCCCACCCGGCGCTCCCCGCCGCTGCTGACATGAACCTGGAAGGATTCAATCTCGCCTGGTTCGACGGGGCAGTACTGCTACTGCTCTGGGTCGGACTGATCCGCGGCCGCACGAAGGGCGTCTCCGCTCAGTTGCTCGAACTGCTCCAGTGGCTCGGCACCGTCTTCCTCGGGACGCTCCTCTACCGGCCCATCGGCCATTGGCTGCAGCCGCATCTCCAAGTCAGCTCTGTCGCCGCCAACGTCATCGGCTTCCTCCTTGTCGGCGGCGTGCTCAAGCTCGTCATTGCCCGCCTCGAGGACGGCATGAGCGAAAAACTTCTCAGCGGCGATTATTTCGGCCGCATGGAATATCCCCTCGGCATGTTGGCCGGCCTGCTCATCCACGCCGCCATCATCCTCGCCGCGCTCTCCCTGACCCGCGCCCGCCTCGTCACCGCCGAGGAGGCGAACCTCGCCCGCAAAAAACAACTCGCCGAATTAGGTTCCACCTTCTTCCCCGACCTGGGCAAAGTTCAGGAGGAAATCTTTGAAAAATCCATGTCCGGCAAATTCATCCACCAACACCTGGGCCAGCACCTCATCGAGCCGGTGCGCTACGAACCATTTCTGAAAACCGAGGACGCCGAGAAAAAGAAGGCCCGCGATCCCGTGGACGAGATCATCACCGCCACGGCCAAGAAGTAGGCGTCCCCGGCGTTCCCCGCGCGCCCACCGCGTCCTCCCGCCATGGCCGGCTTCTTCGATCCCACCCTGCTCGACCGCATCCGCGCGGCCAGCGACATCGTCGAGATCATCAACGGCTACCTGCCGCTCAAGCGCGCTGGCGCGAACTTCACGGCCCTGTGCCCGTTCCACAAAGAGAAGTCCCCCAGTTTCAACGTCAATCCGCAGAAACAAATCTTCTACTGCTTCGGCTGCCACAAGGGCGGCGACGTCTTCAGCTTCGTCAAAGAATTCGAGAACATCCCCTTCCCTGACGCCGTCCGCCGCCTCGCCGAGCGCGCCAAGATTCCCATCGAGACCACGCAATCGCCCGGCCAGCAGCAATACGTCGCGGTCAAGGACACGCTCTACAAAATCCACGAGCAGATCACCCTGCGCTGGCAGAGCGCCCTCGCCAACGAAGCCTCCGGCCAGCTCGCCCGCGATTACCTCGCCAAACGCGGCGTCTCCGAGGACGCCGTGAAACGCTTCCGCCGCGGCGCCGCGCCCGACGCTTGGGACGACACCGTCAACTGGGCTGTCAGCAAAGGATTCGACCTCAACCTTGTCGCGCAAGCCGGCCTCATCATCCGCAAAACGAACGCGCCCGGCCCGGGCACCGCCTCCCCAGACGCCAGACCCCAATCCCCAGACCCCAATCCCCGGCCCCAGACCCCAGACCCCAGACCCCAGACCCGCCAGTTTTACGACCGCTTCCGGGGACGCCTCATGTTTCCGATCTGCGACGAACAAGGCCGCGTCACCGGCTTCAGCGGCCGCATCCTCACCGGCGACGAGAAGACCGCGAAGTACGTCAACTCGCCCGAGACCCCGATCTTCACCAAGGGCAAGGTCATGTTCGGCCTCGACAAGTCCAAGCGCGCCCTCCTCGACGCCGGCTACGCGATCATCTGCGAAGGCCAGCTCGACCTCATCGCGTGTTTCATGGCCGGCGTGCAAAACGTCATCGCGCCGCAGGGCACCGCGCTCACCAGCGACCACACGCGCATCCTCAAACGCTACGTCGATGAAGTCGTCCTCTGCTTCGACTCCGACAACGCCGGCCAGAAAGCCACCGTCCGCTCGCTCGACAGCCTGCTCGCCTCCGGTTTCGCCATCCGCGTCGCCATCGTCCCCGCGCCGCACGATCCCGACAGCTTCATCAAGGCCCACGGCGGCGACGCCTTCAAAGCCGTCATCGACCGCGCCGAAGGCTTCTTCGATTACTACCTCACGCGCCTCTGCGCCACGAACGACATCACCACCGACAAAGGCCGCCTCGCCGTCCTCAACGCCATGGCTGAGGGCATCCTCAAAACCGGCAACAACGTCCTCGTCGATAAATACGCGCAAAAGACCGCGCTCCGCCTCGGCGTCGCGCCCGATGCCGCGCGCGCGGAATTTCGCAAAGCCACGCCCGCCCGCTCCACTCCGCGCGAACGCGCCGCCGAAACCGAGGCCGCCCTGCCGCCCGAACCCGAACTGCCGCGCCCGTCGCCCCTCGAATTTTGGCTGCTCAAACTCCTCTTCAATCACGACGAACTCCTCGAGTCCCTCGCCGCGCATTTCGATCCCACCTGGCTCGCCAATCCCGGCGCGCAAACCCTCGTCACGCACCGCCTCGAAGCCCACGCCGCCAACTCGTGGCAGAGCGTCGCCACGCTCATGTCGAATCTCGAAAACCCCGCCCTCCAGCAGCTCCTCGCCGAAGCCGCCACCACCGCCCGCCCCATCCCCGACCCGCCCCGCCAGCTCCTCGACGTGATGCTCCGCCTCCGCAACGATTTCATCGACCGCCAGCTCGCCGTCCTCACCCAGCGCGCCAACGACCCCGCCGCCAGCGAAGAACAGCGCCTGGAAATCCTCCGCCGCCAGCAAGACCTCCGCTTCGGCAAACGCCAGCCCCTCACG
>BJHT01000010.1:32866-59781 GCA_014193395.1 Verrucomicrobiota bacterium | reverse complement strand
ATGGCGAATGGGGAAAAGAGGCGGGGGAAAAGCTCCAAGCTTAAAGCTCAAAGCTCAAGGGAAGGGCCAAGGATCAAGGTTCAAAAGCCGCCTTGGGGTGGCGACGGCTCGTCGCCGCGGGCGAGATGGCGACAAGCTGTCGCCACCCCGAGATTTTGGAAATCGAACGTGTGCGAGCTGTGGTTCGGCTGTTTCCGTTTTGGCGCTTGGCGCTTGGATTTTTCTTGGAGCTTTAAGCTTTGAGCTTTTTTCCTGCCCCCCCATCTCAAGCTTGGGTGGCAATGGGTAGTCGCCACGGGCGAGATGGCGACAAGCTGTCGCCACCCCGGGATTTTGGAAATTGAACGTGCGCGAGCTGTGGTTCGGCTGTTTCCGTTTTGGCGCTTGGCGCTTGGATTTTTCTTGGAGCTTTAAGCTTTGAGCTTTGAGCTTTTTTTCTCTTCGTCGTCGCCCACTTGCAGGCGCACTTCACACTGCGTGGACATGCGGAGGGAGTGGGCGCCGGTGAGGGGTTGGGGGAGGCCGCGGGGGAGTTCGCGGCCGTCGAGCTGGGTGGTGTTTTGCACGCCAGCGAGGGCGGTGAGGAACCATTGGCCGTCGCGCTGGGTGAGTGAAACGTGGCGGCGGGAGACGGTGCCGAGGCCGGCGAATATCTGGCAGCCGACAGTGCCTTCGCGGCCGATAATGTCGCCATCGCGGCACGAGAATCGTTGCGCGCCGACGGTGAGATGCAGCGCGGGCGTGGCGGTGGAGGCGGCTGCTGGGGCGGGCGCGGGCGTGAGTGCGGGCGGCGATGGTGCCGTGCCGCCGCTCGGGGTCACGGCGCTCAGGTCATTGCCACAGCCCGCGCCGCCGCAGAGGAGGGCGTAGGATTCGTTGATGGTGCCGCAAAGGGGGCAGACTTTGCGCGGGAGTGCCGCGGCGGCGAGCGGCGCAGAGGGCGCAGGCGCACGCGCGGCGGGCGGCGCCGAGGCGGACGGGCGGGCGACGTGGCCGCGGTCGAGGATGGGCTGGCCGCAACCGCCGCAGATCGAGTCGTGGGGGGCGTTTTCGTGGCCGCAGATCGGGCACGGGAGGCGCTGGCTCATGCGCGGACTTTGACGGGTTGATCGGAAGTGGTGCTGTCGTAGCCGAGGGCGCGGAGTTTTTCCCGCAGCTTGGCCATGGCTCCCGGTTCAGGAATGCCGGCCATCCAGATGGCGTCGCCTTCGAGCATGAGATCAAGTTGACGCTGCGGCGACCACGGGCGCTGGTCGAGGTCGGTGGGGTAGCGTTCGCGGGCGAGCGGCGAGAGGAGAAAGATGCGCTGATTGTCCGAGCCGCGGAGGGCGAGGGTCTGGCCGGCGTGGGCGACGAACGGCTCGGAGATGAGCACGTCGGCGAGGGCGAGGATGTCGGCGTGCTGGGCGAAGAGGCGTTCGTTGGGATAACCGGAGAACACGAGCAAATCGCCGGCGGTCCGGGTCCGCAGGAGTTTCAGCAATTCACGCAGCGCGTCGGGTTGATCAAAGGGTTCGCCGCCGGAGATGGTGACGCCGTCGGCTTGGGCGAGCCACTGCGCGCAGCCGGAGAGAAGTTCGTCGAGCGCGATGCGATGGTCGGGCAGGGCATCCCAGGTATCGCGACTGACGCAGCCGGGGCAGTGGATCGAACAGCCCTGCGTCCAGATGCCGAGGCGTCGTCCGTAGCCCAGCGTGGTGACGGGGAAGTGAACTTTGTTGATGGCGATGTGCATGGCGCTTTTTGGGAAGTTCAAAGTTCAAGGTTCAAAGTTCAAAGTTTGAGGAAACTGCCAAGCACCAAGGGCCAAGTGACTGCGATGGTTATTGGCGATTTTTCGCGTCGGGGTCGGTGCTGAAGACGAAGGGTTTTCCGCCGAGGAGCTGGTCGGAGGTGATGCTGGGGGCGACGAATTTCTCGATGTGTTCGATGACGAGGTCGGTGCCGCGGTAGTGGTTCACATGGGGCCAGCGGGCGGGGTTGTACATCGAGTCGGTGAGGTCGCGCATGAGGACGACGTGCTTGCCGTTCTGCGCCATCTGCCGCAGGCCGAAGGGGCGGCCGAGGACGCACATGTTGATGTGAACGCCGAGGAGGATCACGTTGGTGATGCCGCGCTGTTCGAGGAGATTCCAAATCTCAACGCCCGAATCGGAGATGGCGTCGTGGTCTTTGATGTCGAGGACTTCGATCTGGCGTTTCCACGGGGCGCGGGGATTGCGGCCCAGTTCGGTGAGGTGCCTGGCCCACGCAGCGTGCTCGACGAGGTCGTCGTCTTCGCCGCCGTCGGTCTGGTCCACGGGGTATTTGCCTTTTTCCTCGGCGGGAATTTTGCGGCACCAGGAGGCGATGTCCTTGGGAAGATTGGCGGCTTTGGGCGCGCTCTGAGCGAGCTTGCGGCCGGGGTGGTCCTTGTAGAAATCCATGCAACTGCTCGGCGCGTGAATGATGAGGGCGCCGGCCTGGCGCGCGGTGGTGAGCACCTGGTTCATGCGCGGGGCCATCTCGATCTCGCGGGTCACGGCGTTCTTGCAGTGGTGCAGGTCCCACATGTCGCAGACGATGATGGCGGTGCGGCGCGCGTCCCAGGTTTCGGGGGTAGTGGTGATTTTGTACTGACCGCTGTCGGCGGGGGATTCGACCCGTTTTTGCAGGGTGAATTTGAAGGCGGCGGCGGGAGGAATTTCGGCGGACACAAGGGAAAACGCGACGAGTCCGAGGGCCACGGCGAAGGTCGTGCAGCGGAACAGGGAATGCGGCGCAGCGGGAAGGCGTGGATTCATGCGGGGAACCATTGCGTTCGGGTGTTGGGATGACAAATGGAAACGCTTGCAAGGGGGCGAAGCTCAAAGCTCAAAGCATAAAGCTCAAGGGAAGCAGCAAGCTGCAACCGAAGGAGCGCAGCTATGTCCGCCGAGGACCAGCCGCAGCGGCCCCGAAACCGCGCAGGCACCTGTTGGAATCAGGGGCGTCCCCGGCGGCCGACGTGAAGCGGTTGGTGCGCCGCGGCACGAAAATTTTTTCGCGCCTCCGATCGGCACGGCGAGGGCGCCCTTGGCATGCTCTTACCGCCAATGGCCGCCGTAGCGATAGTAGCCGTGCGGACCGCGGGACCAATAGGAGCGCACCCAGACCGCGTGCGGATAAGGCGGTGCAAGCCAGTGGCCGGCGACCCAGACCCAGCGGCCATTCCAAATCCATTCGCCGTCCACCCACACATAGCCGGGGCCGGGCGCGACGACCACGGTCTCGACGCGGGGCGGCGGCGGCGGACTGGCAACGACGATCTGAGCGGGTGGCGCGCTGGCGGCGCTGGGCGGCGGGGTGTTGATCATGGCCTCGACGACGCGGTCGCTCACGCCCGCGTTTTTGAGATCGATGAGGTCGGCGCTGCTGAGTTGGAAGGAGGTGTGGGTGCTGCGAATCTGACTGATGATCACGTCGTCGCCCACGCGGGCGGCGGCGAGCGCTTTCACGTCGGCCACGGAAAGCGGGCGCCCCTGATCGATGCGCGTGTAGGTCTGCGGGGCTTGCTGCTGGAGACGGGCCTGAGCCTCGCGATCCATCGCATTGCCAATCAAGCCGCCGGTGACCGCGCCCACCGCGCCGCCGATGAGGGCACCGGCACCGGCGTTTCGTCCGCCGATCACCGCGCCGGAAGCGGCGCCGATGGCACCGCCCATCAATGCGCCGGTGCCGGTGCGATTGGGCGTGCCGTAGGGAGTTTCGCAGCCGGTGAGAACGATTGTTACGGCCAGAACTGACAGGACCAGGAGCTTCGATTTCATGGCGCGACTCTCCGGTTTCGGCATGCGCCCGTCAAACCCGCCGATGCCAACGCGAGCGAGCTAACGACGGGGGAAAGATTTTGACAGCTTCCGGGCAGGGGCTAGCCTCCGCCCACATTTTCGGCAACAACACCAAACACTCATTGTCTATGCGTTTCGGCATCAATTCCTTCCTGTTCACCTCTCCGTTCACCAACGACAGCACCAAGCTGTTCAAGACCTTCAAAAAGTGGGGCTTCGACACGGTCGAGATTCCGATTGAAGACCCGTCGCACATTGATCCCGCGCACGTCCGCAAGGAACTCGACAAGGCCGGGCTGGCTTGCGGTTCCGTCTGCGCGTGCATGGGGCCGGGGCGCGATTTCCGCGGCAGTGACAAAGATCAGGCGACGGCGATGACGTACTGCAAGGCGCTCGTGGACCAGGCCGCCGTGCTCGGTTGCCCGAACATCATCGGGCCGATTTACTCGGTGGTCGGGCTGATCGGCGCGCACGAGGACGACGTGAAGAAGCAGCACTTCGCGCTCGTGGTAAAGAACCTGAAGGAGCTCGCCGATTACGCCGCGACCAAGGGCATCACGCTCTGCGTCGAGCCGCTGAACCGCTTCGAGACGGATTTCTGCAACACCTGCGACCAGGGCCTCAAGCTGATCAAAGCCGTCGGCAAGAAAAACGTGAAGCTTCACCTCGACACGTTCCACATGAACATCGAGGAAAAGAACCAGGCCGCGTCGATCCTCAAGGCCGGCAAGCATCTCGCGCATTTCCACGCCTGCGGCAGCGACCGCGGCACGCCCGGCAACGATCACATTGACTGGAAGCCGATCGTCGGCGCGCTCAAGCAGATCGGCTACAACGGCGACGTGGTGATCGAATCGTTCACGACCGATGTCAAAGTCATCGCCCGCGCCGCCGCCATCTGGCGCAAGATGGAACCGACCCGCAACGAGATCGCGGTGAAGGGGCTGGCGAACTTGAACAAGTTTTTCGGGAAGAAAAAATAGTCGGCGGTTCCCGCGGCTCCGTCCCCAAACCATGCAAACCATCCCGGTGGAACTCGACCACGGCGTCCTGCGTCTGCCCGCGAAGTTCGTGCCGCCGCCGAACACCCGGTTGGCGGTTCTGCTGCTCGGGGCGGAGGACACGGGCGGGCTGGCGCAGGAGGGCGGGGCCTTCGATTTTATGGCCGAGGAACCGGAGTTGTACTCCGACGCGGACCTCCTGCCGGGCCGGGTAAATCTGGCGTTCGGGAAACCTTGAGCGCGTTGAGCGATGAGCTTCGCGCCCGGTGAAATCGTCCTCGCGGCTTTCCCGTTCAGCGATCTCACCAGTGTCAAACGCCGGCCCTGTGTCGTGCTGGCGGTAGCGGATACGCCGGACGAATTTGTCGTGGCGTTCATCACGTCCAACGCCGCCCGGCAGACCTGTCGTTCGGCCGTTTTGCTCGAACCTGCTCACCCGCACTGGCGGCAGACCGGCTTGAAAACGGCGTCAGTGATTCGAGCCGACAAGCTGGCGACGCTGCACACGCGCGTGATCAGCGGCGCGCTGGGCCGGTTGCCGGCGGATTTGTCGGTTGTTCTGAAAACTAAATTGATGTCCCTGTTCCAACTCACCTAAACCAAAACATGAAACTCCACTCGTTTGTCTCCACCCTCATCACCGCGGTCGGTCTCGCGACCAGCGCCTTCGCCGCCGAGGAAGGCTTCAAGCCCCTCTTCAACGGCAAGGACCTCACCGGCTGGGAAGGCCGCAAGGAACATTGGTCCGTCGCCGATGGCGCCATCACCGGCATCACCACCAAGGAAAATCCGGCCAAGGGCAACAACTTCCTCATCGCCAAGGACGGCGACAAGAACCTCGTCGTCGGCGATTTTGAACTGCGGTTCTCGTACAAGTTCAGCAGCGATTTCGGCAATTCCGGCGTGCAATATCGCAGCAAGGACTTCGGCAATTTCGTGGTCGGCGGCTATCAGGCGGACTTCGAAGTCGGCAAGACCTACTCCGGCATTCTCTACGAGGAAAAGATGACGCGCGGCATCATGGCCGCTCGCGGCGAGAAGGTCGTGTGGGGCAAGGACGGCAAGAAACAGGTCGTCGGCAAAACTGAGAAAACCTCGGCGGAGATTCAGGCCGCGATCAAGAACGGTGACTGGAACGAGTACGTCGTCATCGCCAAGGGCAATCATCTCCAGCACTTCATCAACGGCAACCAGACCGTCGATGTGGTGGATGAAGACGAAAAGAAACAGGTCATGTCGGGCATCCTCGCGCTGCAACTCCACGCCGGCCCGCCGATGAAAGTCCAGTTCAAGGACATCCGGATCAAGGATTTGAAATAGCCGGACAGACAAACCGTTTCACGCGGGGCGCGCTCGGGAGCGCGCCCTTTTGTTTGCCTAAACCGCCCGCAGATTGTGATAAAACCCGTTTGAAGCCTCGGATTGTCCCGCTAGTCTGAGGCCGCACTCTTGTAACCAAGCCATGAAAAAACTCTGCCTAGCCATCGGTCTTCTCGCGGTAGCCTTCGCTGCCGAAGCGGCCGACAAAAAAATCGTCTTCATCGCCGGACGTCCGAGTCACGGACCGCTCTCGCACGAGCACCGCGCGGGCTGCCTGCTCCTCGCCAAGTCCCTCGCCGGCGTGCCCGGCGTCGTCACCGAAGTCCACACCAACGGCTGGGTTTCCGACGAGAAGGTTTTCGAGGGCGCGGCGGCGGTGGTGGTGTACAGCGACGGCGGCGGCGGGCATCCGTTCCTCGCCGGCAACCGACTGCAAACCATTGGCGCGCTGGCGGCCAAAGGCGTCGGCATCGGGGCCATCCACTACGCGGTCGAGCCGACCACCGCGAAGGGCAACAAGGAATTTCAAGATTGGATCGGCGGCTGTTTCGAAACCTTTTGGTCGGTGAACCCACACTGGGACGGCGATTTTACGAGCCTCCCCACGCACGAAGTCACCACCGGCGTGAAGCCCTTCAAGACCAATGACGAGTGGTACTATCACATGCGGTTCCGGCCCGACATGAAGGACGTCACCCCGATTCTCACCGCCGTGCCCCCGATTCAAACCGTCCGCTGGAAAGCCGGTGACAAGCCTTCTTCGCACGGCGGCAATGAGGCCGTTTATCAGGACGCCATTGTGAAACGCAATCCGCAGCACGTCATGTGGGTCACCACGCGGCCGGACGGCGGACGTGGCTTCGGCTTCACCGGCGGCCACAATCACCTGAACTGGGGCAACGAAAACCAGCGCAAGCTCGTCGGCAACGCCATCCTCTGGATCGCCAAGGCCGCCATTCCCGCCGGCGGCGTCGTCTCGCAGGTCACGCAGGAAGACCTCATGGCCAATCTCGATCCGAAGCAGGGCGCCAAGCCCAAGCCCACGCCGCCGACCAACAAGCCGGCCGAAAAACCCGCCGAAAAACCCAAGCCCTGAACCGCTCCCGCAGCGAATCACCGCTCTGTTTCCCACCGCCTCGTTTCCTTCGCATGAAAATGTTTCGCACCACGATTCTCTCCGCCCTGCTGCTCGCCGGCCTCGCCACGTCCGCCGCTGCCGCCGACAAAAAAATCCTCCTCATCGCCGGACGTCCGAGCCACGGGCCGGGTGATCACGAATTCCACGCCGGCTGCCAGTTGTTGAAAAAGTGCCTCGACAAGGTGCCCGGCATCCGTGCCGAGGTTCACAACATGGGCTGGCCGAAGGACGACGCGGCCTTCGCCGACGCGGACGCCGTCCTCATTTACGCCGACGGTGGCGGCGGGCATCCCGCGATCAAGCCCGAGCGCATGGCGCTGCTCTACAGCCTCGCGAAAAAAGGCGTCGGCATCGGCTGCGCGCATTACGGCGTCGAGGTGCCCAAGGGCGATCCCGGCAAGGCGCTGCAGGACTGGATCGGCGGCTATTATGAAAATTCGTTCAGCGTGAATCCCATGTGGTCGCCCGAGTACAAAAGCTTCCCCGAACACGCCGTCACCCGCGGTGTGAAGCCCTTCTCCGTCGTGGACGAATGGTATTTCAACATGCGCTTCCGCGAGGACACCAAGGGCCTCACGCACATCCTTGTCGCGACGCCTTCCGACCAGGTTCGCAACGGCCCGTATGTTTATCCCAAAGGCCCGTATCCGCACATCCAGGAAGCCAAAGGCCGCGCGGAAACGATGATGTGGACCCTCGAACGCGCCGACGGCGGACGCGGCTTCGGCTTCACCGGCGGGCACAAGCACATCAACTGGGGCAACGACAACTACCGCAAGGTCGTCCTCAACGCGCTCCTCTGGATTGCCAAGGTCGAAGTCCCCGCCGGGGGCGTCGAGTCGTCCGTTTCCGCGGATGACCTCAAGGCGAATCTCGATCCCAAGGGCGGCCCGAAGCCCGCTCCAAAACCCGCCGCAGCAGCCACACCCGCGCCCGCGCCCAAACCTTGATCCCGTCATCCTGATCCGGCCGCGGTTCATCCCGCGGCCACTCTCTCCTCGTCGGTTGTCCCAAAAACAATTCTCCGTCAGCAACGATCCACTCAACCCAACATGAAAAATCCTCGCTCCCTGAAATCCTGGCTCGTCGCCGGCGCGCTCGCGTCGGCCCTGCCCCTCACCCCCGCCCTCAACGCCGCCGCTGCCGCCGCGCCCGCCAAGGCCGCCACGAAAGCCGCCGCCGCCGCCGATCCCATGCGTGATCCCGCCAACGCCGTCGCTGGCGTCGATGTGGGCAAGGGCCTCAAAGCCCAGCTCTTCGCCTCCGAACCGATGATGTTCAGCCCCTCGGACATCGAGGTGGACCACTTGGGCCGCATCTGGATTTGCGAGGTGAAGAACTATCGCGGTCGCAAAGGCAGCCGGCCCGAGGGTGACCGCATTCTCGTCCTCGAGGACACCGACGGCGACGGCAAGGCCGACAAGCAAACCGTCTTTTACCAGGGCAACGATGTCGATTCCGCCCTCGGCATCTGCGTGTTGCCCAGTCTCGACGGCAAGACCACCAAGGTCATCGTCTCCTGCGCGCCCAACGTATTTATCTTCACCGACGTGGATGGGGATTTGAAATCCGACAAGAAAGAATTGCTCTTCACCAAGGTCGGCCAGCCTCAGCACGATCACTCGACGCACGCCTTCACCTTCGGCCCCGACGGCAAGCTCTACTTCAACTACGGCAACACCGGCAAAGGCGTCTCCGACAAGGACGGCAACCCCATCGTTGATCTCCAGGGCAACGTGGTGAACGACTCCGGCAAGCCCTACCGCCAGGGCATGGCCTTCCGCTGCAATCCTGACGGCACGGCCTTCGAAGTCCTCGGCCACAACTTCCGCAACAACTACGAGGTCAGCGTCGATTCCTTCGGCACGCTCTGGCAGTCCGACAACGACGACGACGGCAACCGCTCCGTCCGCATCAACTTCGTCATGGAGTTCGGCAACTACGGCTACGTGGACGAACTCAGCGGCGCGGGCTGGGGCACCGCGTGGAAAAACGCCAACGCGAAAACCAAAATCTCCGACGACTACAAACCCATCTACCACTGGCACCAGAAAGATCCCGGCGTCGTCCCGAATCTCCTCGTCACCGGGCAGGGTTCACCCACCGGCATCTGCGTCTATGAAGGCGACCTGCTCCCCGAAGCCTTCCGCAACCAAGTCATCCACTGCGACGCCGGCCCGAACGTCGTCCGCGCCTATCCCGTGAAAAAAGCGGGCGCCGGTTACACCGCGAGCATCGAGCCGATTCTCACCGGCGCGCGCGACAAATGGTTCCGCCCCTCCGATGTCTGCGTCGCGCCCGACGGCTCCCTCATCGTCGCCGACTGGTACGATCCCGGCGTCGGTGGCCACGCGATGGGCGACCTCGACCGTGGCCGCGTCTTCCGCGTCACCGTGGATGGTGCGGAAAGTTACAAGGCTCCGAAGCATGATTTCTCCACGCCCGCCGGAGCCGCGGCCGCATTGAAGAATCCGAACCTCACAGTTCGTTACCTCGCCTACACCGCGCTGCGCGGTTTCGGCGCAGGAGCCGAGACGGAACTCGTGAAGCTCTTCACCACCGGCGCTCCGCATCATCGCGCGCGCGCCCTCTGGCTCCTCGCGCAACTCGACGGCAAAGGCGCCGCCCACGTCGCCACCGCGCTCAAGGATCAAAACGAAGACCTCCGCATCACCGGCCTGCGCGCCGCGCGCCGTTACAACCTCGATCCCATCGGCGCGGTCACGCAGCTCGTGAAAGACCCGTCCCCCAGCGTCCGCCGCGAATGCGCCATCGCCCTCCACCACAGCAAGGCCCCCGAAGCCCCGAAGCTCTGGGCCACCCTCGCCCAGCAGCACGACGGCAAGGACCGCTGGTATCTCGAAGCCCTCGGCATCGGCGCGGACCGGCAGGACGACGCCTATTTCGGCGCGTGGCTCGCGCTCGTCGGCAACGACTGGAACACCCCCGCCGGCCGCGACATCATCTGGCGCGCACGTTCCACGAAAACGCCGGCGCTGATCGCCAAGATCGCCACCGACAAAAACGTCACTCCCGAAGATCGCGAACGTTTCCTGCGCGCCCTGGACTTCGTGCCCAAGTGCAAGGAAAAGGACGACGCCCTCGCCGCCATCGCCCTCGGCGGACTCTGAGCGAACGCTGATTCCCTCCCCGTTTCACCACTGGCCGGCGGCAAAAACCGCCGGCCAGTTTTTTTGTGCCTGGAGCGGAAGCCCCAATGCGACAAATTCCTGCGGCGCATGTAGCACAGGCTTCCAAGCCTGCTGTATCGCAGGTTTCCAAACCTGCGGGCCGGTGGAATGGCTTCACGCGCTCGTGCTGAACGACCCCCGCCGACTTCGAAGTCGGCGACACAGCAGGTTTGGAAACCTGCGCTACCACGGATGGCCACGCTCCAGCGCGAAAGCCGGACTCAACCCGGCGGCCACTTCATCGAGCGCCCACCCAGAATGTGAACGTGCAGGTGCGGCACCGATTCTCCGCCATCACGCCCATTATTGATGACCAACCGATACCCGCCGGTGAGACCAACTTTCTGTGCGACCTCGGCGGCCTTGAACAGGAGATGCCCGAGCAGCGCCTGATCGTCCGCCTGCGCCTCACCGACGCGCGGGATGGGCCGCTTCGGCACGATCAGAATATGCGTCGGTGCCTGCGGCGACACATCGCGAAACGCGGCGACGAGGTCATCCTCATAAACGATGGCCGACGGGATTTCGCGCGCGATGATCTTTTCGAAAATGGTTTTGCTCATGGCGATTGAAATACCGAATTAAACTGCGCGAAGCCAGCGGGCAGATGCGTGAAGAACACGGCGCTTTCGATCCAGGCGCGCGGCGTTCGCGCCGCAGCAGCGTCCACGCAAGGTACGGAAGCATCGGATAAATCCAGCACCCTTGCTGCGGTCCACGTTTCTGCGGCGTAATCGCCGCGCTCCCTTTGCGCCACCGCCTCACACCACCACCAGCGCGCAGCCGCGCCCGGTCGGCCGGTTGCTCAGGCATTCGCGCAGGTATAGGACAATCTGATCGCTGAGCGCCTCGCAGCGATGTGTCCAGCGCCGTGCTCCGGTCAGTTGTTTCACACACGAACGCAGGCCGATGAAGCGCAGGACGCCGGGGGCCTGATTCAACTGTTCGCCCATCACCTCGCGCAGCCGCGGAAAAAAGGAGAGCTCGAAAGTGGTGCCCGACTCGGCGGCGAGCGTGCGCAAATCCATCTCGGTGACGCGCGTCGCACCGGGCACCGCCGCCGCCACGGCCTTGGCGACCGCATGGGCCGGGGAGGTCGCCTCTGCTTCGGCGGTGATCGCGGTCGTCGTCGACACCGGTTCCGCCGCCTCGGTGAGATTCAGCCCGATCCCCCGCAACGCCGTCTTGAGCGCCGCCATGAATTCCCCGACCGTCACCGACTCGCGCCCCTGCTCGACGCGGAAATAATGCAGCACCGCCGCCGCGGCATTGCGCACGATCTCGGGATCAATCACCGCCGCCGAGTCACCCAGCAACTCGACGCTCACCGCCTCGGCCGAGCACGGAATGCTCTCGCCGCCGGGGGTTTCAAAAACCAGGCAGTCGGAATGTAGCTTTATCATTCTTGATCTCGAGTTTCTTGACCGCCTGCACAAAATCGGTGCCTTCCTCGAAGCGCCGGTAAACACTCGCGAACCGCACATACGCCACCTCGTCCAGCTCGCGCAGACCCTCCATCACGCGCTCGCCCACGGCCATGCCCGGCACTTCGCCCTCGAATTGTTCGTTGATTTCATCGCTCACTTTTTCCGCGAGATCCTCGATGGCCTCCGGGCTGACGGGCCGCTTCTGGCACGCGCGCTGAATCCCGGCCAACAGCTTCTCGCGCGAAAAAGATTCCCGGCGTCCATCGCGCTTGATGACCATGAGCGGCCGCCGCTCGATCTGCTCGTAGGTGGTAAACCGATGCCCGCACCCCAGACACTCGCGCCGCCGACGGATGGTGGAGCCTTCGCGGGAAGCCCGCGAATCGATCACCTTGTCTTCAAGGCAGCCACATTTTGAACAACGCATGGTGTTGGACTCGACCACTGCTAATGGTGGTCGGCTGCATCTAAACACCCTCTCTGTTGGGGAGTCAAGGAACGCTCCGGGTATTTCCCCTTGCCCCGGCCGATGTTTTCAGGCGCTATCCTGAGCGGTGAAAAACATCGCCTCCATCGGCCCGTCCCTTTTCATCCTGTTGCTCCTCGCGCTCGTTCCGGCGGCGCGCGCCCAGATCGATCCCGAGCCGCGGCGCCTTCTGCAACTGGGCTACAACAAAAACATCGAGGGCCGCGGACCGACCGCCGGCTACGCCTTTTTCTATTACAACCAACCGGGGTTTCCGCAGACGAACCTCACGCTGCGCGTCGCCATCGCGCCGGTGTATCTCGACTCCGAACTGGGCATCGCGCGCGCGCTCGGGCCGCACACCGACGTGGCCCTCGGCCTGGCAGGCGGTGGATTCGCCGACAGTTTCAGCGAAGTGCGCGCCGGAAAATTTCTGCGCGAAGAATCCTTCACCGGCCACGGCGGCGGCGTGTCCGCGAGCGTGTATCACCGCATCAATCCGGCGCAGGAGATCCCGCTCAACGCCGTGTTGCGCGGCGGCGCTTATTACACGACCTACGCCCGCGACGATCGGACGGCCCCGGGCTTCGTGCTGCCCGACGACGGCACCGCATTCAAGGTGCGCGCGGGTCTGCGCTTCGGCGGCATCGAGCCGCTGCTGCTGCCCGATCTCGCGATGGAACTCTCCACTTGGTACGAGGGGCAGTTTCGCAACAACGACGGCGCTTATGGCCTGGCTGGCGACCGCGCGGTGAAGACGGACTCGCATCTCTTTTGGAGCCGCGCCCTGCTGGCCTACACGCTGCCGTCCGAGCAGCGGTTCTTCATCAGCATCACGGCGGGCACCAGCGCGAACTCCGACCGCTTCAGCGCCTACCGACTGGGCGCAGCGCTGCCGCTGGCCTCGGAATTTCCGCTCAGCATTCCCGGCTATTACTTTCAGGAAATCACCGCGAGCCGGTACGCGCTGTTTAGCGGCTACTACATGGTGCCGCTCGGTGCGAAGAAGGAATGGAATGTCACGCTGTTCGCCGCGACCGCCGCGGTCGATTACCTCGCCGGCATGTCACAACCGGGCGACTGGCATTCCGGCGTCGGCGCGGGTATCGGCTACCGGCCGCACAACAAAATCTGGCAGGTCAGCCTCGGCTACGCCTACGGCATCGACGCCATCCGCAAGGACGACCGCGGCGCGCAAAGCATCGGCCTGCTGCTCCAATACGATCTCGAAACCCGCCGCCGCCAAAAACCCGCCGTCGCGCCCGACGCCAACCTCGGCCCCAACCGCTGGAATTTTCTGCGCAACTTCTTCGGGTTCTGAGAGCGCGTGCGGTGTTCGTTGCGCAGATGACTGGTTGGGTTCCGTTGCCCTCTGCGTTTCTTCCCATCTCTGCGGTGTTCCGCTTCGCCCCTGCCCCGGCCGGACGCGCCTCCTAGCCG
This sequence comes from Verrucomicrobiota bacterium, assembly GCA_014193395.1. Classification (GTDB taxonomy): domain Bacteria; phylum Verrucomicrobiota; class Verrucomicrobiia; order Limisphaerales; family BJHT01; genus BJHT01. The sequence goes on along the minus strand of BJHT01000010.1, from coordinate 45,989 downwards.
GGAAAACCCCGAACACCGCAGAGATGGGAAGAAACGCAGGGGACGCAGAAGAGGCCGGCAGGCAGGGAGATTCGAGCAGCCGCGCGGAACGCAGCCGGACGGAAAAGATTCGGACAGCGGAATTTTGGGCAAAGGAATGGAGGCAAAGGAATGGGAACGCGGAGACTTTTTGTCTTCATTCCTTTGCCTCCATTCCTTTGCCAAATCCGTTTCGGGATCGGGGTTTGGAGTCAGATCGGCCACGTCTCGTTCGTCGGACCACTGCGACCGCGGCCGTGAGAAATAGCCGAGCGTCGCACCGTTCATTCTCCCTCCGCCCCCGCCCATTTCCTTGTGAAAATCCCTCCGGTCGCTAGATACAAGCCCATGTCATCACCGAACGATGTGAACCCGCCCCAAAACTCCGCGCCGCCTGCGCCGCCCGCCGCGCCCTCCGATTTCATCCGCGACATCGTGGCCGCCGATCTCGCGGCCGGGAAATATCCGCAGATTCACACCCGCTTTCCGCCCGAGCCGAACGGCTACCTCCACATCGGCCACGCCAAGAGCATCTGCCTCAACTTCGGCATCGCCCGCGAATTCGGCGGCGTCTGCAACCTCCGCATGGATGACACCAATCCCACCAAGGAAGATGTCGAGTACGTCGATTCCATCCAGGCCGACGTGAACTGGCTCATCCGCGGCTGGGCCGACGACAAGCTCGGTCTGAAACCAGTGGGCAAATTACCGGAAGCCGCGACCGTCAACGGCAAACCCGACTTCCATCTCGGCCCCATCGTCACCACGCCCGGCGCGCCCCCCGGCGCGCCCCTCGAACCCTTCTACGCCTCCGACTATTTCCCGCAGATTTACGATTTCGCCGTGAAGCTCATCCGGCTCGGCAAAGCCTACATCTGCGACCTCTCGCCCAAAGACACTGAGGAATTCCGCGGCTCGCCCGACCGCCCCGGCAAGGACTCGCCGTTCCGCGACCGCAGCGTGGCCGAGAATCTCGACCTCTTCACGCGCATGAAAGCCGGCGAGTTCCCCGACGGCACGCGCACGCTGCGCGCCAAGCTCGACATGGCCTCGCCCAACATCTGGCTGCGCGACCCCGTGCTCTACCGCATCCGTCACGCCGAGCATCACCACACCGGCGCGGCGTGGTGCATCTACCCGATGTACGATTTCGCGCACTGCCTCAGCGATTATCTCGAAGGCATCACGCACAGCATCTGCACGCTCGAGTTCGAGGTGCATCGCCCGCTTTACGATTGGATTCTTGAATCGCTCGACCTCGCGCGCCCGCTCCCGCACCAGTTCGAATTCGCCCGCCTCAGCCTCGGCTACACCGTGATGAGCAAGCGCAAGCTCATGCAGCTCGTCACCGAAAAACTCGTCACCGGCTGGGACGACCCGCGCATGCCGACGATCAGCGGCATCCGCCGCCGCGGCGTCACGCCCGAGGCGCTGCGCTCGTTCGCCTACCACATCGGCATCACGAAATACAACGGCCTCACCGATGTCGCCGTCCTCGAACACGCCATCCGCGAAGACCTCAATAAACGCGCCCTCCGCCGCCTCGCCGTCCTGCGCCCGCTGAAAATCGTCCTCACCAACCTCGCGCCCGGCGAAGTCATCGAGTTCGACGCGGTAAACAATCCCGAGGATCCCGCGAGCGGCACGCGCAAGCTGCCCTTCACCCGCGAACTCTTCATCGACCACGACGACTTCCGCGAAGTCCCGCCGCCGAAATATTTCCGCCTCCGTCCCGGCGGCGAGGTGCGCCTCAAATACGCCTGCATCATCAAGTGCGACGAAGTCATCAAGGACGCGGCCGGCACCGTGATCGAACTCCGCTGCACCGCCGATCTCGACAGCCGCACCGGTGGGCCGAACGCCGCGCGCAAAGTCAAAGGCACCATCCACTGGGTCAGCGCCGCGCACGCCGTGGACGCCGAGGTGCGCCTCTACGAGCGCCTTTTCACCGTGCCCGAGCCGGACGCCGCCGGTGACTTCAAGCAATTCATCAACCCCCACTCGCTCGAAGTCGTCCCCGCCAAACTCGAGCCGTCCCTGCGCGACGCGCGCCCCGACGTGCGCTACCAATTCGAGCGCCTCGCCTACTTCGCGCTCGACCTCGACAGCGCCCCCGGCCGCCTCGTCTTCAACCGCACCATCACTCTCAAAGACGCCTGGGCGAAAGAAGCGGGGAAAACCTGAGTGAATGGAGAGGAAACGAAATGGCGGAGCGCGACCGGTCCCCGGTCGCAGCGCGTGAAAAGCAAGGGGGGCGATCGAATGCCCAAACGACTTTCGCAATAAGTACGCACTGCGGGCGGGGACCGCCCGCGCTCTAGGTTTCCCGTGGTACCCTGGTCGAGTTTCGGCTGAAAAATCCATTCGGCGCGCTACGCCACCAAGCTGAATCCCCGCCCCGCAAAATGGCTGACGACTCCTTCAAAAACTACGTGCTGGATCAACTGAGCACGCTCCCCGAATTGCGTGCCAAGGCGATGTTCGGGGGCGTCGGTCTGTATCAGGGCGCGCGCTTCTTCGGCATTCTCTTTGCCGGCCGCCTCTACTTCAAAGTCAGCGACAACTCACGAGCGGCCTACGTCGCGCACGGCATGACGCCGTTCACCTACACCCGCGGCGAGCGCACCATGACCATGAGCTATTACGAGGTGCCGGTCGCCGTCTTGGACAACCGCGAAGAACTCATCGTGTGGGCCACCCAAGCCATCCAAGCCGCCAGCACTTCCGCCGCAAAAACTCCGGCCAAGCGGCCCAGTCGATCTGCTTCACGGCGGTCGCGCAAAGGATAGGGCGCGTCGGTCCTTGGCGCGCCGCTGAGGTGTCCACAGGTCGAGCGGCGCACTGAGGCCAAACGCGCCCTACGCTGCGCCTTTACCATCCCATTTTTCTGCCCTTATCTTCCTGCCGGCCTCCCTCCCCGTCCCAGCTTCTACTCACCGAATGATCTCGCGCACTACGTACCGGAACGTCAGCCGCCCACGGTCGATCCCGAACAAATGCAAAATGCTCGCATGCAGGTCATCCACATGTGCCCGGCTTTCCGTCGCGTGCATCCCGAGATCGGCTGTGTACCTGACGGGACTGTTTCGTAGTCCGGGCGGAATTGACAAGGGTACGCGCGGACAGCACTCGGACTACTCGTCCTTCTTTTTGGCAGCGCCGCCGAGGGTGACTTCGATGCCGTATTCGCGGGCGAGGACCTGGTGGGCCTGGCCGGCCCAGTGGGTGGTGAGGAAGTTTTTGCAGACTTTCTTGTAGGAATTAATGGCGGCGTTCTTGTCACCTTTGCTTTCCTGGACCTTGCCGGACTTAAAGAGGGCTTCGGCGGCGCGGTCGGGGAAGAAGTTCATGATGGTGATCAGGGTCTGAAGGGAGGTGTCGTATTGCTTGAGCGAGGTCTGACATTGGGAGATGCGGAAGAGACTCTCGGGTTCGCGCTGGGATAGCTGAAAGGCGGCGATGGCATCGGGGAGCATTCCGGATTGCTGACAGATCTCCGCCACGCGCCAGTTCAGTCCGGCGGCATTCTTGGGATAGCGCGTGATCATGGCGCGATAGCGGCTGATGGCTTCCTTGTTATTGCCTTCGCGAAAAAAGCTCTCGGCGACCCGGGCGTCGCCGGTGTAAGTGTCCTTGGTCTGCTGATAGTAGTGACGGGCCTGGCTGCCTTTTCCTATTCCAAGCAGGAAGTCGGCGAACTCGAATTTGATGCTGTCGTCGTCGGGGAACTTGGTAAGGAGTGACTCGTAGCGTTTGTTGGCGAGATCATTGGTGCCGACGGCGGAGAAGTTACGGGCGATGTAGAGATTGATGGATTTGAAGCCGGGATGGTCCTTGGTTTCAGCTATCTTCTGGTCGAGGAAGCCGGCGATGCCGACGGCAATGGAGCGGCGTTTGTCCATGCCGGCGTCGCCGTAGATAGGATGGATGTAATGATGCTGCATCGTATTCCATGACTCGGCGGCGATGTGGACGGCGGCATCCTTCCCTTGGTTCTTCACGGCAAGTTCGTAGGCTTCGGGGAATTTGCTTTCGTAGAGCAACTGCCAGGTGTAGCGCTGGAGGGCGGAGGAGCGGATTTGTTCGACGTCCGGGTAGGGCTGTTCGGCGAGGAAGCGGAGATGGTCGAGGGATTTCAGAGGTTTCTTGAGGCCCCAGTAGATGCTGACCAGTTTCCACCGGGCGCGGGTGGCCGCGGTGGTTTTGGGGAAGGTATCAATGACTTTCTCAAAGGCGGCGGCGGAGGCATCGGCGTCGCCGGACTGGGTGAAGCAAACGCCGACGGAGTAGAGAGCCTCGATGGCTTCCGGCGAGTCCGGGTAGTAATCCATGACATCACGGAATTCCTTCGCGGCAGTGTTGACCTGACCAAGCTGGCGGGTGCATTCGGCGGACTTGAGGAGAGCGTAGGAAGCGGCGGCGGATTTGTTGTAGAGCTGGAGGAAGTGTTCGTAGGCTGACTTGGCGGCCTTGAAGTCCTTTTTGGTGAAGAACTGCTCGGCCTGTTTCATGGCATAGCGTTCCTCTTCGGTCATGGCACCCCAGCGGTCGGCGGCGAGGGTGGCGGCCTTGGCGCGGGGTGCGGCGGCAAGGGAGAAATGGAGCAGGAAGGCTAGGGCGGTGAGAGCGAGGGCAAGAGGGCGCGTTTTCATTTGTCTATCTCCGTAGCTAGGATGATGGCGGCGTCGGCCTGATTGACAATGTCCATGACTTTGACCGCGAGGCCGTAGTCAACCGCGCTGTCGATGTTGACGACGACGGAGCGGTCTTTGGCACCGATGAGTTTTTCGTTGATGCCGGCCTTGAGGATATCGAGGGTGATCTTCTCGCCGTTAAGGAAGACATCCTTCATGGTCGAGACTTGGATGGTGACAGTCTTGAGTTCGGAGTTTTTGGCAGTGGTGGCCTTGGGAAGCTTGAGGTCGATGCCCGTGACATTCACAAAGGTGGTGGCAACCATGAAGATGATCAGGAGCACCAAGGAGATGTCGATCATCGGAATGAAGTTGATGTTCGCAATCACTTCGTCGTCGTCGCCGCCGGTGTCAAAGGCCATAGGTTAGTTTGGTTAAGGGAGGGTTGGACGCGGGGCGGGTGGGGCGAATCAATTTACTTTCACCTTGCCGACGACCTTCGCGGCGGCGTCACCGAGCGCGGAGGTATAATGGCGATAGGTCTCGAAGGCCTGGGACTCAAGTTCGAGGGCGAAGGTGCTGATGGTGCGGGAGAAGAAGTTGAAGAAGAGCAACGCCGGGATGGCGACGAGCAGGCCCGTGGCGGTGGATACAAGGGCCTCGGAAATGCCGGCGGCGATGACAGCGGGGCCGCCCATGCCCTGAGTCGCGATGTCAGAGAAGGCGACGATGATGCCTTTGCAGGTGCCGAACAGACCGATGAACGGGGAGACGGAGGCAATGGTGGCGAGCACGGGGAGGTAGCTCTTGAGCCGGCCGATCTCGCCGCGCATGGTGAGTTCGAGGGTGCGGCGGGCTTCCTCGCTGTCGGGCGCCTTGTTGGATTCTATTTCGGCGATGACGAGCTTGGCGAGCGGTGACTCATTCTTCGCGCAGAGGTCGGGGATGAGTTCAGGTTTCTTCGACGCCAGCGCGCTGGTGATCTGACCCTCTAGGGTCTGCGTGGCGGCGCGGATGCGCCGGAAGAACGAGGTGCGTTCGAGGACTACGCCGATGCTGATGGTGGAACAGATGATCAACATCCCCATCGTCATGCCGCCCGCTACAATCCATTCCCACAACATATATTTGCCTTTCGTTTATTTACCCTGCCGCGCCATGACCCACTCACTGTAGGAGGCCATGGCTTGAGCCAAAACATTGACGCCGAGCCGGTAGGCCAGCTCGGCGGATTCAGCGGAAGTGCCGCCGTGATTATCTTTCCAAGCATCGGTAATCGCACCTTGGTGATAGAAGACGACCCAGCGGCCGTTCTTTTTCCAGCCCAGCGCCTGCGTGCCGTTATGCGCCCAGAGCGGCGGGCAGCCTTCCATGTAATGCGGCGCGCCGTAAAGCGGATCGTCGTCCGGGACGGGGACGGGCTGGACCTCGGGCAGCGCGGCGCGGAGTAATTGCATGAAGACATTGTGGAATTGGTTGCCACCGTGGTCGGCGAAGACCATGCCGTGATTGTCCAAGAGATAGGAACGGAGGCGCTTGGGATCCTTGGCATCAAATTGGAAGGCCTTGCTACCGGTAAGGAAAACGACGGGCGGAGCCTTGGCGGCTTTGTAGCGGTCGATCTCATTCAAAGGTACGTCGATGCTCAGCGGAGATACGGGCATCTTGGAGTCTTGTCCGAAACGCTTGATAAGATTGGCGTCGGCACCATTGCGAAGGTTGAGATCCCAGTCGCCGCCCTTGGTGCTGATCCGGACGAAGAGGAATTTGGCACCCGCCTTTCCCGCCGCATAGCCGGGCGGTCCATCGCCGTCGCCTTGGCCGATCTTATACTCGTTGGCGGTGATTTCCTTAAGCTGAAGCGGGGTAGCATCAACGTCGGGGATGTGGAAGAGAACGGAGCTGTTCGGATTAACGAGGATGCGTTTCTTTTTCTCGACGTGGACCTTCTGGACCTTCATCTGCTTCATCATCGCCTTGGGTTTGCCAGAACCTTTGACCAAGTCATAGGAACGGCGGCAGCCAGGGATAAGCAGGACCAAGGATGTAAGTGCGACCAAGCCGACGTGACCGAGGAAGGAGATGGCCCACCAGCGGCGGAGGTTGCCGTGCCGCCCCTGCCAGAACCAAGCCTGGGCACGGAACGGATTCCAGATGCGAGAGGTTTTAGGAACAGGCGGGGGCATGGCCGGAATCCGCAAGGACCGGAGAATCGAGACTACTTCAAGTCCTTGAGGAGATCGTCGTCCTTGGACTTGAGACCCTTCTTGAGTTCATCCGGCGAGGCGACCTTGTCGATGCCAAGGATTTTCTCGGCGGTCTTGACGTCGTTGGTGGTGCCGGTGGCAGGACCGGATGCCGCGGTTTTGGGCGACTCAGGAGAGGCGGCTTTCTTCTTTTCGGCCGCGGCTTTGTCGGCAGCCGCCTTCTCAGCGGCGGCTTTTTCGGCCGCTGCGGCGGCGACGGCTTTTTGCTCCGCCTCGGCTTTAAGTTTGGCCTGCTTTTGTTTTTCGAGCTGATGGGAGATTAGACAGAGCACAGCCAGAAAAATGGCATGTCCTGCCGCAGAAATGCCGGTCCACTTCCACAGCGGCGATTTGATGCTGACGGGTGCTGCGACGGTCGCTACGGAGGCGGCTTTCATGCTTAGTTATTGTTGTCACTGTCCGCCATGTTGGCCATCTCGGGTTGGACAAGGCGGCCGCGGGCGTATTTGGCGGCCTCGGATTCGGGATAGTCCCAGGTGGTGCGCTTGTAGCGTTGGTAGGCGGACTTGAGGACACTGGCACTGCGATAGGACTCACCGGACCAGAAAAGCGCCATCGGTCGGAAGGTGCTCTTGGGATAGGTTTCGACGAAGTTGTCGAATTCCTTGGCGGCTTCGGCGAACTTGCTGGCCTTGGAATAAGACTGCGCGGTGCGGAACGCCAGGCGCTCGGCCCATTCATGAGTCGGGAAGCGTTCGACAAATTTGCGCGCGGTCTGGGCGGCGGTTTCGTAGTCCTCCTTTTTGTAGAAGTAGTCACTGATGCGAACCATGACATTGGCCACCAGCGGACTGTCGGGATAAGTGTAGGCCAGGGTCACATATTGCTCGGTGGCCGTGTTAATATCGCCCTTTTCTTCGTAGCACTGCGCGAGCTTGTAGTGCGCGTCCGGGGCGAGAGTGCTCTCGGCGTGCTGGCGGACGATGCGCTGATAGTGGGCGATCGCCTCGTCGTAGTTCTTCAATTCCTGAGCGAACTGCGCAAGGAGATAACTCATGCGGGCGCGATAGGTGGTGTTGCCGTATTCCTCGGTAAGTTCCCGGAGAATTTGCATGCCGTCGCGGAGGACTTCATCGGCCTGCTGCTGCTGCTTGAGGGCGCGGAAGTTTTTGAAGAGTTCGAAGCAGGCTTCGGCCATGCGGAACTGGGTTTCGACGGCGATGTTTTCGCCGCTGAATTTCTTCTGGAAGCTGGCGAGGACGCCATCCGTACCGCGGGCGACCGGAAGGTCCATGGTGACGGCCGGGGTCGTGGTGTTGGTGCCGCCGGGCTTGTAGGATGTAGTGATGGTGTCACCGAACCAGGCGGTGAGCTTGTCATCGGCAGGATCGGGTTTCTGGCCGGGCTCGAGCAGGAGGTTGCCGGTGAAGATACCGCTGTGACCGAGGGTTTCCTTGAGCTTGACCTTGAGCTTCTCGCCGGAGGCAGTGGTGACTTCAACGTCGATGGTGTCGAGTTCGCCAGAGACATCGGCGGCGAGATCCTCGATGCGCAGATAAATCTTCTCGCCAACGTGTGCGTTGGTCATCGGCCGGTCATAGGCGCTGTCGAAATAACCAACGACGACGGGCACCGCGAGGCGGGCCTGATCCTTGGCTTCGGCGGCGGGGATGTTGGTCTGGGTGGTCACGCGCTTGTAGGACGCGGTGATGATGTCACGGCCGTTGAGGTTGAGCACGGGGACGACGTTGTCGGCGAGCGAGTCGCCCTTCTGGAACGGCGTCGAGCGGGAAATCTGTGTGGTCAGGCGCAGATCCCAAGGATCAAGCGAGGTCGTGTTCGGGGATTCCTTGTCACCCAACGCCAGAACGATCTGGCCGACGAAGCGACTGAGATCGAGGGCGGTGTCGGGAGCGGCGCCTGCCTTCTTGGCCTTGCCCCCGTTGAGGCTGAGGGAAAGCGGGCAGATGACTTCGACGGTGCTGCCGCCGGAGGTGGTGAGAGTCACTTTGACTTCACTGAAGGAATCCTTGGCGGAAGTCGGATCAATCACCTCGAACACCAACGGCGCAGTGAAGGCGACGGATTTGACCGGGACATCCTGACCAAGCATGGAGGTGAAGTCGAACTTGGTCTCCTTGCCTTCCTTGTTATAGATGACTTTCGATTCCATGAAGCTGATCTTGGGTTCGACATGGGTGACAGCTTCGACGCTGGCACTGCGGACCGTGGGCGTACCGGGTTGAGTGTTCTGCTCGTCGAGATAGGTGATCTCGAGGGTTTCGCCGGGAGCGAGGGCGATGCCATCGGGACGTTTCTCACCTTTGATGTCCACTTCTTTGGTAAAGACACCGGTGTAGCTCTCGGTTTCGGTGGCTTCGTATTGGAACGACTGGCCGCCGCTGGTTTTCACCGTGAACGGAATCTTGTCGCGCTGGTTGGTCGTGTCGGCATCGTAGTCGGTGATTTGGACAATGATGCGGTCGCCGGGATCGACACGGCGGACGGATTTGACATGGGCCTGCGGAATACCACCTCCGCCGGTGTCGCTGAAGTGGTAACCAATGGCGGCGATCTTGCCGTTATAGTAGGTGGCCTTGAGGCTCTGACTTAGATTGCGGGGCTTGCCGGGATTGATGAGGTTCACCTCGTCAACATAGGTGGCAGTGATTGTCTCACCGGGGGAAACGGCGAGAGCCTGGCCGTCGGCGGGTTTCGGGGTGGACTTCAGCGGGAGCAGAACTTTGCCGGCGGGATCGGTGATCTCGACTTCGGTGATGCGCGGGGCGCTGCCGTTGAATTTCTCGATGACGAAGCGGACGTACCGGGCCGTGGTGTTGGTACCGAGAGCGATGATGGTTCCGAGGGCGTTTTCGCCGGGGATGGGTTTGATGACATCCGTCAGTGCCTTGGTCGCACCCGACGCGCCAACCGTGGTGGCGACGGTCTTCCAGTTCTGCTGGTCGTCGGAAATCTGGATCACATATTCGAGCGGGGTCTTTTCTGGCGTGGTCGGATCGGGCCACCATTTGACTCCCCCGAGGGCAAGCTTCTCACGAAGGTCGAGAGTCAGGGTCTTGGGAGTGTTGCCGTCGTTCTGTCCTTCCCACGCGGTATTGCGATCATTGTCCACGGCCTTGAACGGTTGGTTGTTCAGCGACTGATCACTGGCCATGGCGTTCTGGGTCAGTTCATAGGTTTTGAGTGTGCCGAAGAAGGTGCCGGTGTGCGGGCCAGTTTCGGTCAGGCGGGCGCGGGCGGTGTTGCCGTTGGAAGTTTCAACGAGGACTTCGATGACATCGGCTTCGCCGGAAATGTCCCGGTCGGCATCTTTTACGTAGAGATAGATGTTATTGCCGGGTTTGATTTCACTGCCCTGGCGATATTGGATGCGGTTGTCATCGTCATCGACTTTTCGCTTGGTGGCGACCGGTTTGCCTTCGGCGTCGTCCTCTTCCTTGATCTCAGTGGCGGAGACCATGAACTTGCCATCGGAGGCGACCTGAATGTTGGAAGGCAGCGGGGGAATGTTGGAGAACTGTTTCTTGAAGTCATCGGGATAGTCATAGCTGATAATGTCCTTGCCGTTGACCTGGAGTTTTCCGTCACCCGCCTTGACGTCGCCCAGCTCGGTGAGCAGGTCGGCGCGGAAGAAGCCTTTGCCGGCGGTGCCGGATTCGAGGCGGACGATTTCGCGGTCACCGCTCGAGGTGGTGACAATGACGGGCACATAGCTCTGGCCGCGGCTGACACCGAGGTCGGCGTCGTGGATAACGATGTTGAGCGCGGCGCCGGGGAGCATCCAGCGCTTGGCCGAAGAGCCGATGAGACCGACGCTGCGGAGAAGGTTCAACTGATCGCCGAAGCGGCCGTCGGCACCGTAGAGTTCGCTCAGGCGGAAGAGCACTTGGTTGGAGACATCGCTGGAGGGACTCAGGTCCATGACGGAGCGGAAGCGATTCTTGGCCTCCTCATGGTCACCCTTGCGGAGGGCAAGCACACCCATGAGGAATTCCGCGCGGGCGACTTCCTCGCGGACTTTCGAGCCGGCGAGCTTCTCGAAAATCTTGAAAGCGTCGCTGTACATTTTCTGTTCCATGTAACACTCACCGATGCGGAAGATGGCGTCGTCAGCGGCGGCGGTGCCGGGGTACTTGTTCCGCAGTGCGGTAAACTCGGAGCGGGCGAGATCGTAGCGCTGGGACTTGAAATAGAGTGAGCCTAGCTGCTGCTGGGTGAGGGCCTTCTCGTCGGCGGAGATGGCGGTTACGGCGTCGTTGGCGATGATCCAACGGCGGAGATAGGACTCGGCCTTCTCCCGGGAGACTTCGTCTTCGAGCAACATGAGCCGGCCGGCGACATAGCGGATGTAGTCAACGGGGATGTTATCGAGGTTTTTCGGGAAGATCGCTTCGTTGACGGTGTAAGCTTTCCAGGCGGATTCGAGTTCGCTGTTACGGAAGCTTTCCGCAGCCACAAGGAAGACGGAGTAAGGAACACTCGGGTCAATGATGACAGTGCCGAGGCCCAGGGCGGAATCCTTGTTTAAGGTATAGAGGAACTGGCGACCCTGAGCGCGGGTCTTTTCATCGACACTCTTGAAATGAGAGTCAGCCTTGAGGAGGACCATGCCGGCAAGCTGGGGAGTTTTGTCATCGGCGAGTTGGCGGGCCAGAGTTACGAGTTCGGTGAAGCGACTGGCCTCGGAAGGACCGAACGAGGAGGCGAAACGGTTGAGATACTGGGCGAACTCGATGGGTTGGTTGAGGCGGGCGGAACCGGTGAGTGCGGCTTTGATCCAAGTCGGGTAGGCGGTGTAAATCTTGATGCCATCCTTGACGAGCTGGAGTTGGTCGGCGGTGTAGTCGGGCGTGGCCGTAATGCGACTGATGGTGGCATCCATCCAATCCACATGCGGGCCGCGGGCGGCGAACAGGTAGTCGGCGGAACGGGCGGCCTGGTCGCGGAGGATTTTCTCGGCGGCAGCGTTATTGGTGAGAGCGTAGTAGGTGAAGCGACCCTTGGTATTGAGGGCGACGATCTGGTTGGGGCCGCGGTTCGGACGCTTGAGATAGTCGTCGAGAATCGGGACGATCCACGCGGCGTGGGCGGCGGTTACGGGGGTGAAGTCACTGACCAAGGCGAGGTCACCGTTGTAGGGTTTGGCCAGCTTCGCGAGCTTCTGGATGACTTGCGTGGCTTCGTTGGTTTTGCCGGCGGTGGCGAGCGCGACCGCGAGGCGACGTTCCAGTTCCCGGTTGTTCAGACTACCGGGTGCGAGCTTGGTAATTTCCGTGAGTTCCGCCTGGGCTTCAGCGAGGAGGCCGTTGGCTTCATAAACCTGGAAGAGAGTGGCGCGCACGGTGGCGGGGTCGAACGGCGCGTAGCCGCGTTGAGCGATTTCCTTCAGGAGGGGTATCGCATCGGCGCTTTTGGGTTTGGCGAGGCGCGTGTAAGCCTGCGCACCGGCCCAAAGGAGCGGGGTGTTACCTTTGCTGGCAGGAGCGAGGGACTTGGCCAGGTCACCGGCTTTTTCAAACTGACTGGCGGAAGTGAGGGCCTCGATGGCGGAGATGCCGACTTCGATTTGCATCTGAGAACCGGCGGCCAGCGTCGGGGCGAGAGTGGCACCGAGGTCGCCCGCGTTTTTCCATTTGCTGGTCGAGCGGGCTTGTTGGATTTGATTGATCTGTTTCTGGGCCTCGATACCGCGGACGCGGGTCAGCATTTCCAAGAGCTTCTTGCCTTCGACGGGATGCGGAGCCTGCTTGCCGCCCTTCGCCCATTCGCGGGCGACGCCTTCCGTGTAGGCGACTGCGGGATTCCATGCTACCGGGAGCCGGGTGAAGTATTTTTCGAGGGACGCTAAGAGAGTGTCGAAGTTATTGGTGACTGCGAAGCTGGAGTCAAACGCCCAGCCAATCAGTTCGCCCGAGTGGGAGAGACCGGTGGTCTCGAGATAGGTGGTGGCAAGTTTGAGGGTGGCAGCATGATCCTTGGCTTGGGCGGCTCTGCGGGCGAGGGCGTAGGTCAGTTCGTTGGCGACAGTGGCCTTGACCGCAGGATTCGCTTGATTGGCGTTAGCCGCGAGGGTGGCGGTGGCGAGCTGGGTGAAGGCGGCGGGACGCTTATCGACGGTCACCAAAAGATCGTAGCGGGACCATGCGGTCATGTTCGCCGGTTCGTCGGCGATGGCGGCGACGAGGAGTTTCTCGGCATCGGCGATTTTGTTGATTTTTTGCTGGGCGGAGGCAACGGCGAGGC
>BJHT01000010.1:0-32856 GCA_014193395.1 Verrucomicrobiota bacterium | reverse complement strand
GAGGCGGACCTGACGGGAAAGGACGGTGTTGGGATACTTCTGCATCAAGGCCGAACCCAGACGGATGACACGGTCCATCTCATTGGCCGGCTCATAGACTTGAGTAATGAGGCTGAGGAGATAGGCGGGGTCGCCGGTAGCTTCCTGGTAGTCTTGGCAGAGTTTTTCGAGACGGGCGAAGTAGTCTTTATTCTGACGCAGAAGATCAAAGGACTGGGTGACGGTGCCGGCATCCAGAACAAAGTGAGGGGACTGACGTTTGCGATCCCACGCGGCGACGGCGGCGGGAAGGTCGTTGAGCTGGCGGAGATGATAGTACTCATTCATCGCCGCGCAGGCAGGATCATCCGGGTAAGTCTTGGTGTAGCTGGCGATGAAGGTGGCGGCGTTCTTGTGGTCGTTCTGGCGGATAAGATAGGCGATCAAGCGTTCGTGAGCGTCGCGGGCGCGGGGATCTTTGGGATAGGATTCAACGAAGTCACGGAGGGCGCGGGCTTCTTCACGGGCGTCGCGGACGAGGGTCGAAGCAACGCGGGCGGCGGCGACCAGGGCCTCGGGACGCTCGGGAGTGGCCGGGACTACTTCGGCAGTGGTGCGGTAGAGAGCGAGGGCTTTGGCGCTCCAGCCGTTGGCTTCCTTGGCGCGCGCACAGGCAAAGAGCAGGCGGGCTTTGAGCGGGCCGGTGGGGACGTCTTTGAGAAGGCGGTCGGCAAGCTGATTGGCAGCGAGCAGTCGGCCGGCACCGAGATAGGCATCGACCAGCTCGGCTTGGAGCGCGGCGGTGTCTTTGCCCGCGGCGCGAGCCGCAGTTTCAGCCTTGGTGATGGCTTCGGCGAACTGTCCTTTGGCGATGAGGGCGCGAACATCGTCGAGGGCGGCGGCGTGAGTGGAGGCGATGCCGACAAGAGCGGCGCAGGTGAGCGCGAGGGAGAATTTCATGGCTGGGATAGACTGAAAGGTCACTGGAAAAGGAATTGGCTATCTAACTTATTCGGCCTTGGCGGAACCACCGACGAGCTTCTTTTCGATGGCGTCAGCAATCTGCTTGGCCTTGGGGGCGAGCGGACTGTTGGGATAAGTGAGGATGAGGCTGCGGAATTTCTCGAGGGCCTGGTCGAGACGTTTCATTTTCACAAGGCAGCGGCCGTAGCCGTAGAGGATGTTATCGAGGAACTTCGAGTCCTGGTTCATCTTGATGGCTTCCTCGTAGATGTCGATGGCGCGGCTGTAGTCTTCCTTGTTGTAATAATAATCAGCCATGCGGGAGAGAGCGTCGCCGGCGAACTTAGAGGCGGGGAATTTTTCGGCGCAGGTCTTGTAGGCGCGGAAGGCTTCGTCGAGATGGGATTTTTGCTTCTGGGCTTCGGCGGCGGCTTCGAGCGCAGCACCGATGCCGAACTGAGCTTCGGCGGCGAGGGGACTCTTGATGCCAGCAAGCCGACGGTACACACCAACGGCTTCCATGAAATTGCCTTTCTTCTGAGCGACTTGGGCCATGAGGAGGAGGGCGTCACCGACGAAGGGGCTGTTCGGGAAGCGGCGCTGAAGCTCGACGCACTGGGCGGCGGCACGGTTGAGGTCGTCCATGGCGTAGTAGATTTTCCACGTCTGAACGTAGGTGCGCTCAAGGAGACGGGGATTCATCGTACCGTGAGTGCGGGCGACACGCTGAACTTCGTCGAGGGCCTGCTTGTACTTATCCTTGGCCTGAAGGTTGAGACCCATCTCTTTGTAGATATTACCGATCTTGGTCAGAGCCTCGGTAGTTTCGAGCGGGATGCGAATCTTCAACTCTTCGTCTGCGACATTGGCCTCGGCGACTTGGAGTGGGCTGAGGTTGCCTTCGATGACTTTGGCGAGATAGACGCGGTTGGTGGGTTTGCCGGAGAGGTTGAGTTCGTCGCGATACTCGATCTCGAGATAGTCGCCGACGTTGGCGTGGAGGGCGGCGGCGTTGGTGGTACCTTCGCGGACGATGAGGATGGAACCGATGAAGGCTTCGGCGTGGACCGAGGCGTTGGTGGGGTTCAGGATTTGTTCGCTGAGGGTGATGGTTTTTTCCTGAATGGTCTTGTATTTGGGGACGGGTTTTTCCTCGGGGTCGGTGGCGGCGGCGGTCTGGGCGCTCTTGGCCGGCGTGGCGTCGGTGTCATCGAGGCGCTTGATGCGGACGATGGCTTCGAGCTTGTCCTGTTTCTTGGTGATGTCGCGGTCGGCATCGCGCACGCGGAGGAAGGCGGGTTTTTCGAGGACGACAGCACCGACGGGATCGGCGAACGCGCCGTCCACGACTTCGGCGCGGGCCTGGCCGACGGCGCGGATTTCACGGACGCGGAGTTGGTTGAGTTTGCCGTCGGCGGTCTGCTTGTCCAGGTAGGTGACTTTCAGGGTGTCGGTGCCGCTAAGTTCAAGGACGCCGTTGGTCGGGGAAGCGTCGCCGAGGACGGTCTTGATGCTGCCCATGAGGGTCGGGGAGCCGGGGGTGGAGGAGAAGCAGAGGACTTCTTCGCGGTCGCCGGAAGTGGTCTCGACGGTGACTTTCAGGCCTTCGGTGCTGGCCATCGCGGTGAGATCCTGGTCGTCGATGCGGATGTATAGGCGCTTGCCAATTTCGAGGCGGTCGGATTCAGCGGCGTCTTTGCCGAGGGCGGTGCCGACATTCTTGAAGGCTTCGATGGCGCGGTTGAAGCGGCCGAGTTTGAAGTGGCCCTGGCCGATGTAGAAGTAGGCGTCGTTGCAATAGGGAGTGTCGGGGAAGTTTTTGATGACGTCGCGGAGGGCGGTGAAGGACTCCTCGAATTTCTGATTTTCAAACAGGGTGCGGCCGATGAAGAGGCTGGCTTCGGCGACTTGATCGATGTCCTTGTTCTCGGGGGCGGCGACGCGGCGGAACTGGTCGAGGGCGAGGTCGTACTTGCGGTCCTTGAGGAAGGCGTGCTTGCCGATCTTGAGATGGGCGAGGTAGCGCCACTTGCTGGCGGGATAGCGGTCGATGGCGGCCTTGTAGAGTTCGATGGCCGGCTCGATTTCGTTGGCGTCGTAGCGGGCGTCGCCAGCTTCGATCATTTGCTTGGCCTTGCGGTCTTCGATGACAGAACTGGCACCGGGGACGGGGGCTTTCGCGTCCTGGGCCAGCAACGAACCGGTGCCGGCGAAAAGCGTGAACAGCAGGACGCAGTGGTGAAGGGTCGGGGGGAGAACCGCCGAGAATAAACTCGGGCGGCGGAGCGAAAGGGCGGGCCGTTGCTTCATGAAAAATCGGTTGTGCGAGCGGACAAATTTCCGGGGTTGGAACAGTATTCCAACGACTTTGCCCGGAGAACGAGCTTTCGCAGACACAGAGGCATCGGGGATTATTCACCAAGCCCGGAGAATTGGCGGCGGGGTGCCGAAGAGGGCCATGACGACGGCCCCGCGGGCAGCAGGGGTGGCCCAAAGACCGGGCGTCGGCCGACAGGCATGAAGATGTTGCGCGAGCGCGGAAGAGTTTCCTTGTCACAGAAATGAATTTCGCGTCTCAATACGGCCTGTGCCTGTACCTGAATGGCTTGCCATCGTAATACTAGGAATCATTGAAGGGATAACCGAGTTCCTTCCCATTTCCTCGACGGGTCACTTGCTCATCGCCGAGAAGTGGCTGCCGCGGCAGACTGACCTCTTCAACATCGTCATCCAAAGTGCGGCGGTTTTGGCCGTCATTCCGTTGTTCAAGGATCGGATTAAGGTGATGCTGGCGGCCGGGCATGACTTGGTGGCAAGGGAATACGCCTTGAAGGTGATGGTAGCGTTTGGGATCACCGGCGTGGGCGGGCTGATTCTCGAAAAACTCCACTTCAAGCTGCCGGAGAAATTGTTTCCCGTCGGCATGGCCTTGTTGATCGGCGGGGTGGCAATCCTGCTTATCGAGTCGCGGGTCAATGATCGGCGCTGGAAACACGAGGTGACTTGGAAACTTGCGGTGATCTTCGGCCTTGGACAATTGGTGGCGGCCATCTTCCCAGGCGCGTCGCGTTCGGGAACCACTATCATGCTGGCGTTGCTCTTTGGGATGAGCCGTCCGGCGGCCACGGAATTTTCCTTTTTGGTCGGCATCCCGACCATGCTGGCAGCCGGTGGTTATAAGATTTTCAAAGCACTCAAACACGGCGCCCCGCCGGAAAACTGGAGCATGGTGTTGTTGGGGACGGTGGTTTCCGGGATCGTGTCATTTATCGCCGTGCGGTGGCTGCTGCGGTACGTTCAGTCGCACACCTTTATCGGATTCGGTTGGTATCGGATCGTGGTTGGGGCACTGATCTTGGTTGGTGGACTGTTTGGGATTTTTGGTGCCGGATTCGAGTAATTGCTGAGCTAGTCGGTGGGCTGGTTGAGTTAGATACGTCACTTTATCGATACTGTCATTGACGCTCGGTGTCGTCGAGGCGTCCCGCGACTGCAATGTCATCGCAGCGCCGCGAAAGGGGAGAAGGGTGGCTGAGAACCGCTGGACCGCACCCGTCTGTTATCCGGACGCTGGCAGGGTCGGGTTGCCATGATCTCAGCAAAAAGTGCAGGTCCGGCGGGGATTGGCTACCGGAACTGGGGATGCACCGAGAGCAGCTCCCGCGTCTTCGGGCTGATGGGCGCCTGACGGTACACGGCCTCGACCATTGGCTCAGCACTGGTGGATCGTTCGGTGCGCGCCAGCCACTTACAATCCAGTGGCTGATCAATCAGGGCCAAGGTATTTGCCGCGATGGTGGTTTCCTCCTTTTCCCCGGTAGCGTGTCCGGCACCGACGTAGAATCCCGCCAGCAGCAGCGTCACCCGGAGCATCGTCGAGCGCGAGTAGGTGGGCATGGCGCAGGGGCGGTCGGGCTTCAGCATTTGGAAGAGGTCGTGGAAAAGGGGAAGCGTCCACATGGCGGGATTGCGGGCTGGCGAGTAGGCATCGAACAGAATCGCGTGCGGCGCGGGAAAAGAGCGGAGCGGCAACTCCGCGACAGCATTGCGGAGCAGGGTCGGGAAATCGCCGAGATGAACCTCCCACTTCACGGTTTGGAAACCATTGGTGAAGTCTGCTGCCCCGTCTTGGAGCAGTCCGGCGACGGTTGATTCGTACCCGGCGAAATAACCAAGTTCCTCCCCGTGTTCCACGGCAAACCGCAGCGGTTCGAGGGTCTTCTCAAAGCTGATGATCCTGATCTTTCCAGGAATCGCCCGCGTCGCGGCGAGGATGGTCAGGGGATTGGCAGCCGCCCCCAAGCCCACGTCCCAAATGACGAATTCTCCCGTTGCCACGCGCAGCCGGTCCGGCAATCGCATCTGCTCAACGTAAAGCGCCTTCGCTTCCGCCACCGGGCCGATCACCGGATGGAACGTCTCTCCGCAGTCCAAATCTTGGATGCTCCTCGCCCCACTGGCGAGCTTCACAATGCGGTATCCGGGCGAGAGGATGGAAGTCATTCGACGCGAGCATCCCAACGCCTAATTGCCCGACGGGAAGCCGAGCATCAGGACGATCAGATTGAAGGTGGTGTGGGTCGCGAGCCCGACGAGATCGCGCACAAACGGTATTTGGATTGCGATGATGACCGCCAGGAAGCCGTATTGGCAGAGCCGGAGGTAGGTCTCCTCGCTCATCCCGATCAAATTCTTGAGCGCGTGGGATCCATCCAGGGGCGGAATCGGGAGGAGGTTGAAAAAACACAGCACCAGACTGAGCCACGCCATCTGAATGGCGATGTTTGCCACCGAATCGATGCCCGCAATCCGCCCGAGTTTAGCCACGGCCAAGATGATGACGGCGAGGGCCAGATTCATGGCGGGTCCTGCCAGCGCGACCAGAGTATCGTCCCTTCGCGGATTTCCGAGACGACTCATTATGACCGGCACAGGACGACCCCAGCCGATGATGAAATTCGCGGCTCCGGAGCCTGCGGCGCTGAGGAAAATCGCCAGCATCGGCAAAACCACCGTGCCCACCACCTCCATGTGCGAGATCGGGTTCACTGTCACCCGGCCTTGGGAATGGGCAGTGTCGTCCCCCAGTTTCCAAGCCGTCCACGCATGGGCGAACTCATGAAAAGTAAGGAGCGGGAGGAAACAAAGATATGCAATCAGCCCGTCGTAAAGTGCTCTGGAATCCATCGGCGGCGACGCTAGCAAAACCGGGTTTGGAACAAAGCTAAAACTGGGGCCGCCGCGGGAGTCGGGCACCATAGAGCCGGATCTGTGAGCCGCCCCGCGGCAGGCCAAAGCGATCGAAGTTGCACCTACTCCTGCGCCCCCGACGACCCGCCATCAGGCCATTTCCACATCCCGTGATTGCCGCGCGCTCTCCCCGTCCGAGCACACTCATGCGGGGAGGGGACTGCATCCAATCCGGAGAGCGCACTCACCGTGGACAATAAATCCCCCGTCCCAATTCGTGCGCCCCCGCCACCCATGTTTGGCAAAGGAATGGAGGCAAAGGAATCGGGGAAAAAGGCCTGAGATGCTTGGGTTCCATTCCCTTGCCCCCATTCCCTTGCCCATCATCTGCCGTCACTGCGGCAATTCCCCAGCCGACCAGCGGCGAGAGCAAACCTCGGGATGGCTTGGACACTCAAATGCCTCAGCCCGCACTTTGTTCGGCAATCCAACCCGATCGCCGACTCCGGGCGCAACTCACCAAGTCTTCGTCGCTCGTGCCGCTTGGAATTTGGAACGCCGCCTCCCCACCATGCCGGTTGCCCTGTCGCATCCCACCGGTTCAATCGGAACCCTCGAGCGAGGGCGAGGCTGGAGCCAGTTGTCGGGATTGAACCGACGACCGACGGTTTACAAAACCGTTGCTCTACCACTGAGCTAAACTGGCATCCGCCTTGGTCCGACCGCCCACCGCACTGAACTCCGCTCCCGCGATGCTTGGCCGCTCCACCGTCGGGAATTCAATACGCCGCACGGGCCAACGGGTCAAGACGGATGCGTTGGCCATCCACCCACTCACCGGCGGTCGCCGCAATGTTCCACATGGAACAATCCCGTCCAAAATCCTAGGACCTGCCGACGCTTTGACTGATCCACAGCTCCCGCCATGTTCCACATGGAACAATCGACGGCGGCTCGAGAGGCTCCCACCCAACCTTCCCACCCACCAGCGCCGGCCCCGAGAAATGTTCCACGTGGAACAATTACAAATCCCCGCAGCAGGTGTTGTGAGCACTCGGCATCTCGCCATGCTCCTCGCTGGCACACGCCCCCCCCTCCACCACCGTCGCCGCGCCGCGCTTCATGCTGACCAACAAGATGCTGATGTCCGCCGGCGTGATCCCCGAGATGCGTCCCGCCTGCCCGATGGTCCCCGGCCGAATCTTGGTCAACTTCTGCCGCGCCTCGCTGCGCAAACTCGGGACCAAACTGTAGTCCATCCCGTCCGGAATTCGCTTGTCCTCCAGCGTCCGAAACCGCGCCACCTCGTCCTCCTGCCGGTCGATATACCCGGCATACTTCACCGCAATCTCCACCTGCATTGTCACCTCTTCGGACAGCTTCGGGGTCTCCCCCGGGAGATTCCGATAGGTCACCTCTGGTCGCCGTAGCCACTCTTCCAAGGTATTCGTCCCGTGCCGCATGGTCTTGAGCCGTGCCGTCTCGCCCGCAATCGCCTCCCGCTTCGCCACAAACTTCCGGTAATTCCGCTCCGGCAGCAGCCCGATCTGGTATCCGATCTCCGCGAGCCGCAAGTCCGCATTATCCTGCCGCAGCAGGAGCCGATACTCCGCCCGCGACGTAAACATCCGATACGGTTCAGCCGTCCCCTTCGTCACCAGATCATCAATCAGCACGCCGATGTATGCCTGATCCCGCCCCAGCACGAGCGGCTCCTTCCCTTGGACCTTCCGCGCCGCATTGATCCCCGCCATCAAGCCCTGTGCCGCAGCCTCCTCGTAGCCGGAGGTGCCATTGATCTGCCCCGCCAAAAAAAGCCCCCCGCAGACCTTCGTCTCCAGCGACGAATGGAGCTGCGTCGGAAACGAAAAGTCATACTCCACCGCATACGCCGGACGCAGAATCTCCGCCTGCTCGCAGCCAATCACCGTCTTGATCATCTCGAGCTGCACCTCGTACGGCAGACAGGTCGAGAACCCGTTCACATAGATCTCGTCCGTCGCAATCCCCTCCGGCTCCAAGAAAATCTGATGCCGCTCCTTGTCCGCGAACTTCACGATCTTGTCCTCAATCGAGGGGCAATACCGCGGCCCCACGCCCTCGATCACCCCCGAATACATCGGCGACCGGTGCAGGTTGGCCCGGATGATCTCGGCGGTCTTGTTCGTCGTAAAGGTCACATGGCAAGGCAGTTGCCCATTGATTCGATCGAGGATTGACCCCCGCGGATACCGTCCCTGCGAATTCCCACCGTCGTTGGGATGAACGAAAGACTGTTCCACATGGAACAAGTCATCCTTCCAGTAGGTGAAGTAAGGCACAGGCTCATCTCCCGGCTGGGCCTCAGTCCTTGAAAAATCAATGGAACGCCGCAACAACCGCGGCGGCGTGCCCGTTTTCAACCGTCCCAGCTCCAATCCGACTTCCTTTAACGATCCTGAAAGCCCCATCGCCGCTGCTTCCCCCGCCCGCCCCCCCGCCTGCTGGTTCGCCCCAATGTGCATCAGCCCCCGCAAAAACGTCCCTGTCGTTATCACCACGGTCTTCCCGAGATACCGCACCTCCAGCGACGTCTCAACCCCGCACGCCACTCCGTCCTGGTGAAAAAGCTTTAAGGTTTGCGCCTGCTTAATATCGAGGTTTTCCTGCCGCTCGCACACCCATTTCAGCCTAAATTGATACGCCTTCTTGTCGCATTGTGCCCGCGGTGCCCACACCGATGGCCCCCGGCTGGTGTTCAACATGCGAAACTGCAACCCGGTCATGTCCGTCGCCTTCCCCATTTCCCCGCCCAGCGCATCGACCTCGCGCGTGAGATGCCCCTTAGCCAGACCCCCAATCGCCGGATTACACGACATCTGCCCGATGGTGTCCGCATTGATCGTAAGCAGCAGGGTCTGACAGCCCATGCGCGCCGCCGCCAACGCCGCCTCCACCCCGGCGTGGCCGGCACCCACCACAATCACGTCATAAACTTTCGGATAAACGAACATCCCACGACCGTATCAGAATCCCCGCCGCCCGCCAACGACTTCGCCGAGCCCCGTCAGTTCCTCTCAAGTCGGACCCCATTGAAGCCGATTGCCTTCCCCATGAGGAAGTACCGGCCGCAATCTTGGATGCCCGACTGACAACGAGGCATTTCCACGGTATAAAGAATAGAATCGTGACGGCGATGCCACACCGCAGTGAATTGGACGGCAGGCGAAATCGGCTGGCGCAGCCGCCGGACCGGCCGCTGCCCGCAGGTGAAACGCGTGCCGCCACGCCTCCGCGCGCCGTTTTCGATTGCGAGCCGGCGGGCGGATTGCGAGCCTCACGCTAGCTAAATTGCACCTTTTCGCGCCCTTGACCAAGTGATCACGACGACGACGACACCGCAGCTATCCGACGACGGAATGAACAACACGTATGCCAGGGCCACCGCGCCTCTCCCCGCCGGTTGGGTGGTGGAACAATTCCGCGCACACGCCGCCGCCGCGCCCGGCCACCTGGCCTTGTCCGCCGGACCCGAAACGCTGACCTACGCCGCCTTGGACGCCCGCTCCTCCGCCCTCGCCGAAGTGCTCCGCACCCACGGCGTCGGCCCCGATGTCGTGGTCGGGCTTTGCCTCGATCGCTCCCTCGCCATGATTGTCGGTGCCTTGGCGACGCTCAAAGCGGGCGGTGCCTATCTTCCCCTCGACCCCGCCTACCCCGACGCACGCCTCGCATTTCTGTTGGAAAATGCCCAAGCCACAGTGCTCGTCACCGCGCCCGCCACCGCCGCGCGCGTCGCCTGGCGGGTCGGTCGCCGCGTCATTCTCCACGAAACCGGAGAAATCGCCGAAACCTCTCCCCAACCCACCACCCGTCCACCAACCCGCCCCGCAAGCCCGGCCGATCTGGCCTACGTCATCTACACCTCCGGCTCCACCGGCCAACCCAAGGGCGTCGAGATCACCCACGCTGGTCTCACCAATCTCATCACCTGGCACCAGCGCGCCTTCCAGATAAAACCCACCGACCGCGCCAGTCAGATCGCCAAGGTGGGTTTCGACGCCGCCGTCTGGGAAATCTGGCCCTACCTCACCGCCGGAGCTAGCGTCCACCTCGCCGACAACGAAATCATCGCCGCCCCCGAGGCCCTGCGCGATTGGCTCGTCGCCGAACGCATCTCCATCGCCTTCGCCCCAACCCCCGTTGCCGAACGACTGATGACTCTCCCGTGGCCCGCTGCTACCGCGCTGCGCACTCTACTCACCGGCGCGGATACTCTGCACAGTTACCCGCCCCCAGGTCTGCCATTCACCTTCATCAATAATTACGGCCCCACCGAATGCACCGTCGTCGCCACCTCCGGCACCATGCCAGTCGGCGCTCCCAACACCAGTCTCCCCACCATCGGCCGACCCATCGACAACGTACAACTCTATCTCCTCGATGACTCACTCCACCCAGTCACTCCCGGTGAGTCAGGTGAAATCTATCTTGGCGGTGCCGGCGTAGCCCGCGGCTATCGCAACCGCCCCGATCTCACCGCCGAACGCTTTGTTCCTAATCCCTTCGCCTCTTCCACCCCCGGCGCTCGCCTTTTCAAAACCGGCGACTTGGGAAAACTCCTGCCCTCCGGCGAGATAGCCTTTCTCGGCCGGCTCGATGACCAAGTCAAAGTCCGCGGCTACCGCATCGAACCCAACGAAGTCGCCGCCGCGCTTAATCAACACCCGGCCATCTCCCAAAGCTTAGTCTTAGCCAGTAACTCAGCTCCCGGCGAAGCGCGACTCATCGCCTATGTCGTCCCCAAATCCACCACGCCCATCAAGCGCTCCGAGTTGCGCGACTTCCTCGCCGCGCGCCTCCCAGAGTACATGATCCCCGCGACCTACGTGTCACTCGCCGCGCTCCCATTGACTCCCAACGGCAAAGTCGATCGCACCGCCCTGCCATCCCCGGACGCCGCCAACTCCACCGACGAAAACAAATTTACTCCCGCCCAAACAGACGCCGAACATTGTCTCGCCGGCCTGCTCGCTCCACTCCTCAAACTCACCGGCCCGGAACAAGTCGATGTCGGCGCCAATTTCTTCGAGCTGGGCGGTCACTCGCTCCTCGGCACACAGTTAATCGCCCGGGTCCGTGAAACCTTCGAAATAAACCTTCCCCTGCGCGTTCTCTTCGAAGCCCCGACTGTCATCGAACTCGCCGCCGAAATCGAAAGCCTGCTGGTCGCGAAACTGGAAAACATGAGTGACGCCGAAGTCCAACAACAACTCGCCACCGCCGCACCCGCTGCCACCTACTAAGCCGTAACCAATCACCCCAACCGGTTCGGGCGAGCCACAAAAACACGATGAACACAGAGAAAACCAATGACTCACTGATCGCCCGTCGTTCACTGTCCTGTGACTTCATCAAGCCGCGACCGACCCTTGTAATTCTCTGTGTTCATCGTGTCTCTGTGGTTCACCTTCCCGTCCCACCTGAATAGCTAGGGCTAGCCAGCCTACTCTCGCCCCACCCCGTATGGCCCTTGACCCCAAGAAAAAATCCGCGCCCGCCCTCAGTCTTTTCCAACTGCTCGATCCCGAGGTCCTGGCCGATCCCTATCCGCTCTATCATCGCCTCCGTCGCGAAGCTCCCGTGCACTGGGATCCCTATCTCCATTCCTGGGTAGTCACCCGCTACCCCGATGTCATGCGCGTGCTCCGCGATTTCTCCGCCGACCGTACTCCGCCGCCCGAGAAACTCACCGAGATGGGACTCTCCGCGTTAAATCCCATCGCCAAGGTCATGGTGAAACAGATGCTGTTTCTCGATCCACCCGCGCACACCCGCATTCGTAGTCTCGCCGCGGCGGCCTTTACCCCGAGCCGCGTCGAAGTCCTCCGCTCCCACATTCGCGAGATAGTCACCACCCTTCTGGATAAAGTCACTCAGTCCGGCCGCATGGATGTCATCGCCGACTTCGCCGAGCCGCTGCCATGCATCGTTACTGCGGAAATGCTGGGCGTCCCCGTCGCCGATCATCGACAGTTGAAATTCTGGTCCCAGGACTTCGCCGAGATGCTCGGTAACTTCCAACACAACCCCGACCGCGTCCCGCGCATCCTCAAGAGCACCGAGGAGATGACTTCCTATTTCCGCTCCCACATGCGCGCCGACACTCTTCGACCCGACGGCCTCGTCCGCTCACTCATGGATGCCGAGATACAAGGCGACCGACTGACCGAGGATGAAGTCATCGCCAACAGCATTGTCACCATGGTCGGTGGTCAGGAAACCACCACCAATCTCATCGGTTGCGGCCTGCTCTCCCTCCTGCGCAATCCCGATCAACTCGCGAAACTCCGCGCCCATCCGGAGCTGATGACTTCCGCCGTCGAAGAATTGTTGCGCTACGAAAGCCCCAGCCAACACACAGCCCGCCTCGCCCCCGAAGACACCGAGATCGGCGGCAAGCCCATCCGCAAACGTCAGGCCGTCATGGCCGTGATGGCCGCCGCCAACCGCGACCCCGAACGCTTTCCCGATCCCGACCGGCTCGACATAACCCGACAGGACAATCGCCACCTCGCTTTTGGCTGGGGCGGTCACTTCTGTTTCGGCGCGCCCCTGGCCCGCATCGAGACGCAGATAGCTTTCACCGAACTTATCCGCCGCTTTCCCACCTGGACCCTCGAACCCGGCCCGTTGGTCTGGCGGACAAATCTCGGCCTCCGCGGACTCACCGCCCTCCCGGTTAGTTTCAGCTCTACTCCAGCCCCTGACACTCAGGTAACTCGTGATCCCGGCGCAAACCCGTCCCCGGCCCAGCCATGAGCGGAGTCGATTCCAAACCGCCTCCCGACCCGCTGTCCGAGAAACGCCGCCAACTCTTGGGGCAATATCTCCGTCGCGGAGTTTCAGCGCCCAGCGCACCCGGGACGCCTGTCCCACCGCCGTTGCCTGACCTACCGCTGCCCCTCTCGTTTGCCCAAGCCAGTCTCTGGCTCCTGGACCGTCTCGATGGCTCCAGCACGCAGTATCACGTGCCCGACGCGATGCGTCTCCGGGGCAAGTTAGACCACGCCGCCCTGGTCACTGCGATCAATGCTGTCATCGCCCGCCATGACAGCCTGCGGGCGCGCTTCATAGAAATCGCCGGCGAGCCAGTCCAGCAGATCGCCCAGGCCCTCCGCCTCGAACTCCCGCTCGTGGACCTCAGTTCACTCGCAGCCACGACCCAGGCCACGACTCTCGCGACCCTGCTCGACCAAGAGATAGCCCGCCCCTTCGACCTCAGCACCGGACCCCTGGTTCGGGCGAAACTCTTTCAGCTCGGTCCCCAAGAACACGTCCTCCTCACTGTCTGTCATCACATCGTCTGCGACGGCTGGTCCATCGGCGTCTTTAATCGTGAGCTGGCCGCACTCTATTCCGCCGCTACTCTTGGCCAACCCAGCCCGCTGCCACCGTTGCCGCTGCAATACGGTGACTACGTCCGGCGGCAGCGACAGCGACTCCAGGGGCGCGAACTCGACCGTCTGCTCTCCTACTGGGTCAAGCAACTCGCCGACGCGCCGCCACTCGTCAGTCTCCCCAGCGACTGGCCGCGCCCCACCCGCACCGGTGCCCGCGCTGGCTATCACACCCTCGATCTCTCTACCAAACTAAGTGACTCACTCCGCAGCTTCTCCCAACGCGAAGGGGTGACTCTGTTCATGACCTTGCTGGCGGCCTTCAAAGTCGTGCTCGCCCGTCACTCCGGACAGGAGGACATTGTCATCGGCGCACCCATCGCCGGCCGCGACCAGGCCGCCATGGAAGGCATGATCGGTTACTTCATCAACGCCCTCGCGCTGCGCACCGATCTCTCTGGCAATCCCAGCTTCCGCGAACTCCTCCAGCGCCTCCGCACCACCGCGCTGGATGCCTACTCTCACCAAGACCTGCCCTTTGAGAAATTAGTCGAGAAGCTCCAACCCGAACGGGACCGCAGCCAGGCTCCGGTATTCCAGATACTCTTTAACCTGTTTAACCTCGACCCCATCCCGTCGTCGTTCGCCGGCCTCACAGTCAATCGCGTGCCGGTGCATGAACCCGGCGCGAAGTTCGATATTACTCTTTTCGCCAGTGATGCCGCCGACCGCATCCAGCTTCGCGCCGTTTACAACGCCGACCTGTTCACCGCCTCAGCCATCGAACGTCTTCTCGCCCATTACCAAACCTTGCTACAAGGCATCACCGCGGACCCGGCGCTGCCCATCGGCCGGCTCCCGCTCCTCACCGCCGAGGACCGCCGCCGCTACACGGTCGCCGACCTTCCGGTCCGCCCGCAGAATCCCTTTCTCTCTTTCACCCGAGAAGAGACCGACCAATCCATCCCCGCTCGCTTCGCCAAGATTGCCCGGCGCCACCCCAATCGCATTGCGGTCAAGACCCGCACTAACACCTGGACCTATGCCGAGCTAAGTCATCGCTCGACTCTGATTGCCCAGCAACTCCTGCTGGCGTGCGGTCCCGGCCCCGGTCGCGTCGCTCTCTTGCTCGATCACGATGCCCCAATGATTGCCGCCATCCTCGGCGTATTGCAGGCGGGCAAAGTCTATGTCCCGCTTGATCCCACCCATCCCCAAGATAGACAGGCGGTCATAGTCACCGATGCCCAGGCGGAGACCATCATCACCGACAGCAGCAACAGTGTGCGCGCCGAGACCCTTGGCCCCGGCGATCTCGTGCCCATCAATCTCAATGACTTTGATTGGCAGGCTCCCTCCGCCGGCACCTTGCCCGCGATCCCGGCCGACGCCATGGCCTATCTCCTTTACACCTCTGGCTCCTCAGGAACTCCCAAGGGAGTAACCCAATCTCACCAAAACGTCCTGCGGCACATCCGCAATTACACCAACAGCCTCCACATCTGCGCGGACGACCGCCTCACTCTCTTTGCCTCCTATGGCTTCGATGCCGCCGTCATGGGCATCTTCGGGGCACTGCTAAATGGCGCGACTCTTTATCCTTACCATGTCGGAACCGAGAACCTGGACCACCTAGGACAGTGGCTGGTCACTCAGGAGATAACCATCTATCACTCGACCCCCACGCTCTACCGCTATCTGATCGGGACTTTCTCCGGACCACAGTCCTTTCCCAAACTACGACTGATCGTCATGGGCGGCGAGAAGGTGGTCCCCTTGGATGTGGAGATGTTTCAAAAGTGGTTCGGCCCAGACTGTCAGTTTATCAATGGCTACGGACCGACCGAATGCACCATCGCACTCCAGTGCTTCCTCGACTCCCGCACACCTCTTACCGGTGGCGCCATCCCCATTGGCTATCCCGTCACTGACCCTGACCCCTCGCCGACTAACTCATTGCAGCAAGTAGAGAAGCCCGGTGGCGCAACCGCCCGCGACCTCGAAGTCTCACTCATCAACTCGGCCGGGGACCCCGACCAGGTCTTCGGTGAGATTGTTATCCGTAGCCCCGCCCTTGCCCTGGGCTACTGGCGGCAGCCCGAACTTACCGCCGCCGCTTTCCACAGTGATCCTCATTCTCCCGGAGGCCGTACTTACCGCACCGGTGACCTCGGACGCCTCCTGCCCAACGGCATGATTGAATCCATGGGCCGTCGCGATTTTCAGGTGAAGATTCGCGGCTTCCGCATCGAGTTGGGGGAAGTGGAAGCCGTCCTGCGCGCGACGGCCTCGGTGGATGATTGCGTCGTGATCGCCAGCGAAACCACGACCGACGAGCAACGCCTGCTGGCCTATGTCGTCACCGCCCGTGGTCACACTGCGGATGCCACTGCCCTTCGGGAGTCACTCGCCGCCCGACTGCCCGATTACATGATCCCGGCGCGCATCCTGTTTCTCCCGGCCTTGCCCCTGACTCCGAATGGCAAGATTGACCGCAAGGCACTGCCCGCTCCGCCGCACGAAGAAACCTCCGAGCGCGGTCAGTTCGTCCCGCCCGGCACTGAAGTAGAGAAACAGTTGGCCCGAATCTGGGAGGAGGTTCTCGGCGTCCCGCGCGCCGGTCTCAACGATGACTTCTTCGCCCTCGGTGGTCACTCCCTGCTCGGCGTGCGCGTGCTGTCGCTCGTTGAACGACAGTTAGGCCGGAAGCTTCCGCTCGCCGCCATTTTCGAGGCGCGGACTCTCGGCAAACTCGCGGCCCGCCTGCAACCCGACGCGGCGACCACTTCCTACCTGTCCTTGGTTCCCATCCAGCCCCACGGCTCCCGTCCGCCGCTCTTCGGCATCCATTTTCTTCGCTACCAAAACCTCACCACTCACCTGGGTCCCGACCGACCTTTCTATGGCTTGCGTTACGGACTGGCCGCCCAGACCGGCGACCACGAACTAACCCTCCCCGACTCACTCGAAAAACTCGCCACTCATTACATCGAAGAGATGCGCCGCTTCCAGCCGCGCGGTCCTTACGCACTCCTGGGCTACTCCTTCGGCGGCGTGGTAGCGTATGAAATGGCCCGGCAACTGATCGCGGCCGGCCAGCAAGTGCGGTTGCTCGCCCTGCTGGATTCCCGGCTCGTCATCGAGCCTAAACTCCTTCCCCTTGGCAAGGTCGCCCGCAACGTTCTCAAGGGCGGTGTCCACGGCATCGTCCGTCGCGCCGTCGCGATTGCCAAACACGAGGTCCACGAACGCACCTCGCCCGGCTACCGCCCCCACGAACACCTCGGAGTCCATGATGCCCGGCTGCGCCAGAGCTACCAGCCGCAACCCTACTCCGGCGGTATCACCCTTTTCAAAGCGGGTGAAACTCAGGACTTCTATCGTACCTACGGCCCGGCGGAAGACTCCTGGCGCGGCTTCGTGCGCGGCCCGATCAGCGTCCACCAAGTCACCGGCAGTCATCTGGGAATCCTCGAGGAACCGCATGTCCGGCTCGTCGCGGAGATACTCACGGACTTGTTGAAGAGCACGGTCAGCCCGAGTTGAATGCCAAGATAGGAATCGACACGGGAATCCTCTCCCGCTCCGGCGGAAGCCAGCTCCCAACTCCGCACTATCCCCTCGTTAAATTTCCCTACCCGGAGTCTCGCGCTTCGCTGTAACCCGCCCGGTTCACGGCAGCCACGCTTGGACCGTGGTGAGATCCAGCATGTCCGTGGCGCTCGCGCCCGGATTGCTCTGACCGAGCCGGACGTTGGCACCTCGCCATTTCAAAATCAGCGTGTGACCATCCACGAAGGAAAAGGGACAGGAGTTGTTGTGCCGCGCCGTCGGCATCTCGTACCACGTCGTGTTCCAGCCCGCGAACAGCGCTGCACCCGGCGTCCCGGGCGGGTAGCCGATGCCAAAGTGCGAGTTGTCGATACGCTCCTGATCGACAAAGACAAAAACATCCATCGGCTTGTCGATCTCCGAAAGATTGCCTTTGGTTGCGGCGCCCGACCCAGGCTTGCCCATGTGGTAATTCACGGAATAACTCCGGAAACGGGGCAGTCCGCCGGCGGTTTTATAGCGTTCGCTCGGACATTTGTAGATGGCGGTGCTCTGATTATACGGATAGAGGAGACCTTGCTGGATCGGCGTGGTGTCCACGTCGAGATTCGGATCACCAGTGATCCAGTTCTGGCCCCCCACCGTGCCCGCATTGGGCACCATCGTCCCGTTGTAATCGTCTGCATACAGCATCCACGCCAGTTGCATCTGTTTGAGATTGTTCATGCACTTGGTGCCATTGGCCTTCTCTTTCGCCTGCCCCAAGGCGGGCAACAACATGCTGGCAAGGATGCCGATGATGGCAATGACCACGAGCAACTCGATCAGGGTGAACGCCCCGGTTCTCACTCGCGCCGACGACATGACAATTTTCATGATGGTGCCTAGCTTCTGGCATCCCGATTTTCAGTCAAGCCGGGAGACCGCTCCTCTCCGGCCGTGACCCAGTTCTTCGTGGGCGGAGGTCGGGTTGGAGCACGCGGAACATTGCCCGACCGGGGACCGCGCACTCCTCAAACCGCAGTTTCAAAACCGATGATCGCCCGCATCCCGAATGCAGCCGTGGAAAAAATCGCTGCGGACAAACATCACTGAAGAGCGCACGGGTGTCTTCGCGCGTCTCCAGCTCACGCCAGAATCGGATACAGCACCTCGCCATGCACGTCGGTCAGGCGCATGTCGCGGCCGCTGAAACGGAAGGTGAGCTGCGTGTGATCAAGGCCGAGCAGATGCAGCAGCGTCGCGTGGAGGTCGTGGATGGTGACCTTGTATTCGGGCAGCGCCTTGTAGCCGTATTCGTCGGTCGCGCCGTAGATGGTGCCGCCTTTCACACCGCCGCCGGCGAGCCAGATCGTAAAGCCGAAGGGATTGTGATCGCGGCCGTTGCTGCCCTGCGCGAAGGGCGTGCGGCCGAATTCCCCCGCCCAGATAACCAGCGTGCTGTCGAGCAGGCCGCGACCTTTGAGATCGGTGAGCAGTCCGGCAATGGGCTGATCGACGAAGAGCGAGTTTTTCTCATGCCCGTTTTTCA
This sequence comes from Verrucomicrobiota bacterium, assembly GCA_014193395.1. Classification (GTDB taxonomy): domain Bacteria; phylum Verrucomicrobiota; class Verrucomicrobiia; order Limisphaerales; family BJHT01; genus BJHT01. The sequence goes on along the minus strand of BJHT01000010.1, from coordinate 14,262 downwards.
GATCGCCGTGCTGGTCCCAGCGATCGCCCGCGCCGCTCGGACAGGTGAGTTCAATGAAGCGCACGCCGCGCTCGACCATGCGCCGGGCCAGCAGGCATTGGGTGCCGAAGGTGCGCGTGCCGGGCGTCTTCGAGTTGAGGCCGTACAACTCCTTCGTCACGTCGGTCTCGCCGGTGAGGTTCATCAGCTCGGGCACGGCGAGTTGCATCTGACCGGCGAGTTCGTAGTTGGCGATGGCGCTCTCGAGGGCGTCAACTTTGCCAAATCGTTCGAGCACGCCGGCGTCGAGCTTGCGCATCAAGGCGAGTTTGGCGGCCTGCAACTCGGGCTTCGATTCGGACGGCGTGACGTTCGCGACGGCCTGGCCGCTGGGCTTGAAGACGGAGCCTTGGTAGCTGGCGGGCAGGAAACCGCTGTTGAAATTGTCCAGTCCGCCCGGTGGGATCAGCCCACCATTGAGGACGATGAAGCCGGGTAGATCGGCGTTGGGACTGCCGAGACCGTAGCCGATCCACGCGCCCATGCTGGGCCGGCCCTGCAGGCCGCTGCCGGTGTGGAGGAAATAATTGGCGTTGGTGTGCTCGGAGAAATTGCTCGTCATCGAGCGCACCACGGCGAGGTCATCCACGCACCGCGCGACGTGTGGAAACAGGTCGCTGACGGGGATGCCGCTCTGGCCGTATTGGCGGAAGGCCCACGGGCTTTTGAGCGTGCTGCCGATGTTGTTGAACTGCGTCGGCTCGATTTTGTCACCGAACCGCTGCCCGTGCTCGCGGTCCAGGCGTGGCTTCGGATCGAAGGTGTCCACCTGCGACGGCCCGCCGTCCATGTAGAGAAAAATGACGTTGCGGGCCTTGGCGGCGAAGTGCGGGCGGCGCGGCGCGAGCGGCCGAGCGGGTGTCGTCGCGCTCGACTGTACGGCCGCGCCAAACGATTTGTCGGCCAGCAACGCCAGCAGGGACAGGCCGCCGAAGCCGCTCGCGCACTGCGTGAGCATCGCGCGCCGCGAGAGCGGGCGAGGGGAGAAATTTTTGCAATGCGACATGGAGAAATTTGTTTGGCCGCAAAGTAGCGGCAGGAAGCGGGTGGGTTCAAGCGTGCAGGCTGGCCGGTCCGCAGCCGGCAACCGACGCGAGAGGGGAGGGGGAGGTGACCGCGGAACAACCGCAGGGCCTCTTTCAGTACGATTTAAGAGCTGAGGATCGCCGCGTGCCTTTGTAGTCACCGAGATGCGCCCGCATCAGGCGTTTCCCGTGTTTGCCGCGATCGGAAACTGCGCAGCGGAGCAGCTCGTGGACGATCACGTAATCGCCCAGCTCGCGCCCCATCCCAATCCAGTCAGCATTGAAACTGAGCGTCCCCTTGACGGAGCACATCGCATATTTCCTTCGCATGGGGCGGCGATTCGGGTGAATCGTCCGGCGGCGGCTGGCAATCGAGCGAGGGGAGCGGGGAAATTCGCGTGAGGCTGCGTGTTTTTCTCGGGCCGCCCGCTGACCACGATGGTAGGACGGGGTGTCCTCGCCCCGCCGTCGGCGAGACGGCCGCGCCGTCGGCATTCGGCGGCGCAGTGAGGACACCGCGCCTTACCCATCGCGGAAGGGCCGCGTTGCGCGCAACCCTGACCTCTCCCGTTGCTGCTGGCTCCTTGGCGCTTGGTCATTCCCTTGAGCTTTAAGCTTTGAGCTTTGAGCTTATCCCTCGCTACTCTCCGACCCATGTCCATGCCGAATCTGTCCGCCCTCCTCCGCGCCGTCGCGCTCGCCGTGACGCTCTCCTCCGCCGTCGTGGCGTTCGCCGCCGACGCCCCCAAACCCATCCCGCCCACGCCGCGCGAAGAGGCCGAGCGCGCCCTTAAAAAATTCACCCACGCCGCCGGCTTCAAGGTCGAGCTGATCGCGCACGAGCCGGACCTCAAGCATCCCGTCGCGTTCAGCATTGATGAGAAAGGCCGCTTCTTCATCAGCGAGAGTCATCGCTTTCCAAACCACGTCCGCTCGGTCTTTTCGCATCTCGACTGGCTCGATGACGACCTCGCCTCGACCACCCACGCGTCGCTCACGAACTACGTCATGCGCCGGCTCGGCACCAACGCCCCCACGCCCGCCAGCAAGCGCGTTTCCGAAATCATCCGCCTCCTCGAGGACCGCAACGGCACCGGCAAACCCACGCACTCGTCCGTGTTCGCGAGCGGCTTCGACGAACCTTTCACCGGCACCGCCGAGGGCGTGCTCGCGTGGAATGGCAACGTCTGGTTCACCGTCGCGCCCGATGTCTGGCGGCTCAAAGACCAGGCGGGCAAAGGCGTCGAGCGCAAATCCCTGCTGCACGGTTTCGGTGTTCATCTCGGCTACGCGGGCCACGAGCTGCACAGCCTGCGCCTCGGACCCGACGGCAAGCTCTACTTCAGCATGGGCGACCGCGGTTTTCATGTGGAACGCGACGGCCGCACCCTCGCCCGCGCCGACAGCGGCGGCGTCTTCCGTTGCAATCTCGACGGCTCCGACCCCGAGCTGCTCGCGTGGGGCCTGCGCAATCCCATGGCGCTCTCCTTCGATGACCGCGGCAATCTCTTCGTGTGCGACAACAACGCCGACATCGGCGACCGCTCGCGCTGGCTGCAAATCATCGAGGGCGCCGACTACGGCTGGCGCATTGGTTTTCAATACATGGAGCGCGTGAAACTCCCGAGTCCCTGGCACGCCGAACGCCTCTGGCACCTGCCGCACCCCGGCCAGCCCGCGTGGCATCTGCCTCCGCTCGGCCACGCCAGCGCGGGTCCGAGCGGCATGACCTTCAATCCCGGCACCGGCCTCTCGCGCCGTTACGACGACCATTTCTTCCTCGCCGACTGGCGGGCGGCCACCACCGGCGGCATCCTCGCCTTCGCCAACCGCCCGAAAGGCGCGACCTACGAAATCACCGAGCCGACGCAGCTCCTCTGGGAAATGCTCGTCACCGACGTGCAGTTCGGCGTCGAGGGCGGCCTCTATCTCAGCGACTGGGTGCAAGGCTGGGGCGGCACAGGCAAAGGCCGCCTCTACCGGCTCTTTGAAACCAACGTCGTCGCCAGCGCGCTCGTGCAGGAAACCAAACGCCTCCTCGGCGAAGGCATGGGCCGACGCAATCTTGCCGAACTCGGCCAGCTTCTCGGGCACCGTGATCAGCGCGTACGGCAGAACGCACAGTTCGCGCTCGCAAGTCAAAGTGCCGCAGTTGCCACGCTCGCCGAAGCAGCGACCAAAGGCGCAAACCTCCACGCTCGCCTGCACGGCATCTGGGGTCTCGGCCAACAGGCCGTAAGCGAAATGCCCCGCGCCGCAGTCACTCAACTCCTCCCACTCCTCACCGACCCCGACGCGGAAATCCGCACGCAAACCGCCCGCGTCCTCGGCGACGCCCGCGCCACGCAAGCCTACGACGGCCTCGTGAAACTCCTCACCGACCCGAGCCAGCGCGTGCAACTTTTCGCCGCGCAAGCCCTCGGAAAACACGGCCGCGCGGCAGCCGTCGCGCCGCTCTTCGCGATGCTCGCCGCCAACACCAATCACGACGCCTACCTGCGTCACGCCGGCGTGTTCGCCCTCACGCGTTTGCAAGACACCAACGCCGTCCTCGCCGCCGCGACACACACTTCGCCCGCCGTCCGCATGGCCGCGCTGCTCACGCTGCGCCGCTGGGAAAGCCCCGCCGTCGCGCGTTTTCTCAGCGACGCCGACCCGCTCGTGATCACCGAAGCCGCCATCGCCATCAACGACCAGCCCATCCCCGCCGCGTTCCCCGAACTCGCCGCGCTGCTGCAAAATCCGCAGCTCCCCACGCTCGCCGGCAAGGCCGACGAACCCGCGCGCCAGGCCCTCGTCCGCCGCGTCGTCAACGCCCACTTCCGCCTCGGCCAGCCCGCCAACGCCGCCGCCATTGCCGCCTTCGCGCGCAACGCCAACGCCACGCCCGAGATGCGCGCCGAAGCCGTCAACGCCCTCGCCGACTGGCACACGCCGCCCAAGACCGACCGCGTCATCGGCCTCTTCCGCCCGGCCCCCGACCGCAGCGCCGCCGACGGTGCCAACGCCCTGCGCCCCGCGCTCGACGAACTGCTGCTGCGCTCGCCTGACGCCGTCCGCATCGCCACCGCGAAAGCCATTGCCAAATTCGCGATCACCAACGCCGCGCCCGCGCTGCATCAAGTCGTCGCCGACCGCGCCCTCGCCGCCGAAGTCCGCGTCGCCGCGCTCGCCACGCTTGCCGCGCAAAATGACGCCGGCCTCGCCGCCGCCACGCGCCTCCTGCGCACCGATCCCGACGCCGCCGTTCGCATCGAAGCCACGCGCCTGCTCACCAAGCTCAAGCCCGCCGAAGCCCTCCCGCTCCTCCTCGGCATCGTCCGCCGCGGCACGATTCCCGAGCGCCAGGACGCGCTCACGTTGCTCCCCGCCGCCGAGGGCAAGCCCCGGCCCGCGCCACGCCTCCTCATTGATCACCCGCTCTATCAGCTCAACCGCCGCGCCACCGGCAGCGAAACCGACCGCGTCGTCACCGACCTGCTCGAACGCCTGGTCGCCGGCAAACTGGAAAAGGAATTGAACCTCGAACTCATCGAAGTCGCCAACGGCCGCCAGGGAAATCCGGTGATCAAAGCGCAGTTGGAAAAATACCGCGCCACGCTGCCCAAGAACGATCACCTCGCCGCGTGGCGCGAGTCCTTCTACGGCGGCAACGCCGCAGCCGGCAAACGCACCTACTACGAGCGCATCGACGTCGCCTGCCAGCGTTGCCACAAAATCAACGGCCAGGGCGGCGAGGCCGGTCCCGACCTGACTGGCATTGGTTCCCGCGCCACCCGCGAGTACCTCCTCGAATCCATCCTCTTCCCCAATCGACAAATCGCCAAAGGCTACGAAAACGCCACCATCGTCTTGAACGACGGCCGCAACTTCGCCGGCATCGTCCAGAGCGAAACCGACGCCGAACTCGTCCTCAACTCCCCCGAGGACGGCCTGGTGAAAATCAAGAAATCCGAAATCAAATCCCGCGACCGCACCATGTCCGGCATGCCCGAGGAATTCAGCTTCGCCCTCAGCCGCCAAGAAGTCCGCAACCTCGTCGAATACCTCGCCAGCCTGAAATAGCCGCGTCGCGCCGTATCGTGGTAGGGACGCGTTGTGCGCGTCCCTGACCTTTTTCTGCCCGCCGCGCCCGCCTGCAAACCAACGCCCGAGCCAATCCCCACGCGCCCAACCGGAGGATTGCACGGCCGCGCGCAGCGCGGCCCTACCGCGACGCCTGCGCCTCCCGCCGCATCTCCCCCTCGCGCAGCCACGCGAAAATCACGGGCGTCACCACGAGGATGTGCAGCAGGCTGCTCACCATTCCGCCGATCACTGGCGCGGCCAGCGGTTGCATCACCTCCGAGCCGGTCTGCGTGCTCCACATGATCGGCAGCAGGCTCGCGACGATGGTCGCCACCGTCATCACCTTCGGCCGGAGCCGCAGGCGTGCGCCGTCCTTGATCGCCTGCACGAGGTCGTCGCGCGTGAACGCCGCGCCAAGTTCCAGCCGGCGTTTCGCCACGGCTTCCTCGAGGTACACCACCATCACCACGCCCGTCTGGATGGCCGTCCCGAACAGCGCGATGTAACCCACCCACACCGCCACGCTGAAATTGTACCCCAGCAGATATTGCAAAAACACGCCGCCTGTCAGCGCGAACGGCACCGCGAGAATCACATGCGCCGCCTCCTTCGCCGAGCCGTACACGATGTAGAGCAGCAGAAAAATTATCCCGAGCACCGCCGGCACGATCAGCTGCAACGTCCGCTTCGCGCGCAGTTGGTTTTCGTACTGGCCGCTCCAATCAATCGTCACGCCCGGCGGCCGCGGCACCTCTTTCTCGATCCGCGCCCGCGCCTCGGTGACGAAGCCGCCGAGATCGCGGTCCTGCACATTGGCCTGCACGAACACCCGCAGCCGCCCGTTTTCACTGGTGATTTCGCTCGGCCCCACGCTGCGCTGAATCTTCGCCACCTGCCCGAGCGGAATGTGTTTGCCCGACGGCGTGGCGACCAGCACGTCGCGCAATCGCTCGATGTCCCCGCGCTCGCCGCGCTCCAATCGCACCTGGATCGGATACCGCTCGCGGCCCTCGATCGTCGTCGTGAGATTTTTTCCGCCAAGGCCCGCCTCGACGACATCCAGCACGTCGCGCGCGCGCAGGCCGTAGCGCGCCATCGCCACGCGATCCACCTGTACCTCGAGGTACGGCTTGCCCTGCACGCGCGACGGCGCCACGCCCACCGCGCCGGGGATCTCGCGCACGACGCGTTCCACGGCGAAGGCCAGTTGCTGCAAAGTGTCGAGATTGTCGCCGAGCAGCTTGATCCCGACCTGCGCGCGGATGCCCGTGCTGAGCATCAGGATGCGGTTCTCGATAGGTTGCAAAAAGCCCGGCACGTATCCCGGCACCTGCGTGAGCCGTTCGGTCAGCTCGCCGATGATTTCCTCACGCGTGTAGCGCTTGCCAGTCGCGGAATTTGTCCGCCACTGCGCCTCGGGCTTGAGCATGATCGTGGTCTCAATCATCTCGACGGGAGCAGGGTCGGTGGCCGTCTCGGCGCGGCCCAGCTTGCCCGCAGCGGACACGACCTCGGGATGCTGCGCAATGACGCGATCCTGCCAGGCCATGATGCGCTTCACCTCCGTGAGCGAAGTGCTCGGCAACAGCACCGGCATGAACAACAGCGATCCCTCGTTCAACGTCGGCATGAACTCGCTGCCCATCCCGTGAACCACCCGCGCCGTCCGCGCCCAGCCCCGTTTCTCTAGCGCCTGCACCCACGGGCGCGGCAAGCCAAACGCCACCACGACCGCCGCCGCCAGCAGCGCCGCGGCGCACGCCAGCACGGTCTTCCGATGCCGCAACGCCCAGTCGAGAATCGGATCGTACAGCCGCAGCAGGAACTTCATCACCCAGTTCGAGTCCTCGGCGTGGAACGGCCCGCGCACCAGCGCCGCGCACAGCACCGGGATGATCGTCATCGCCAGCAGCGTCGAGCCGACCATCGCGAAGGTCTTCGCAAAGGCGAGCGGGTGAAACAGTTTCCCCTCCTGCCCCGTCAGCGCGAACACGGGGATGAACGCGAGAATGATGATGACCATTGCGAAGAAAATCGGGCGGCCGACTTGCTGGGAGGCGGCCAAAGTGACCTGCCAGGTCTCGGCGGCGGTGAGGCGCGGGGCCTTTTCCGATTGTGGCGTTCCGCCCGTGTTGTCGTGGCTGGCCGCCCACTGCCGCTGCTTCTCCGCCTCCGCCTGTTCGCAGTGGCGGATGACATTCTCGGTCATCACGATCGCGGCATCCACTAGCACGCCGATGGCGATGGCGATGCCACTGAGGGACATGATGTTCGAGGTAATGCCAAAGGCGTTGAGCAGGACGAAGGAAACGAGGATCGAGACCGGCAGTGGGAACGTGACGATCAAAATGCTGCGGAAGTGAAACAGGAAAATGATGTGGGCCAGCGTCACGAGGATCACCTCTTCCGTCAGCGCATGCCGCAGCGTGTCGATGGTGCGCTCGATCAATTCGCTGCGGTCGTAAAAGGACTTGATGCCCACGCCCGGCGGCAGGCTCGGGCCGAGCTGCGCAATCTTTTCCTTCACGCGGCGGATGACTTCCATCGCGTTCTCGCCGGTGCGCATCACCACCGTGCCGCCGACCACTTCGCGGCCATCCACGTCCAGCGCGCCGCGCCGGAAATCGCCGCCGAGCTGCACCGTCGCCACGTCGCGCAGGTAAATCGGCGTGCCGTCGCGCTCGACGAGCACGATGTTTTCGAGATCGACCAGGCTCGTGACGAGGCCGATGCCGCGCACGACGAACTCCATTCCGTTCTCCTCGATCACTTTGCCGCCGACGTTCAGATTGCTCTGGCTCACCGCGTCCATGACCAGTTGCAGCGTCACGTTGCGCGCGCGCATCTTCGTCGAGGAGACCTCGATCTGATACTGCTTCACGAAGCCGCCCATGCTGCCCACCTCGGCCACGCCCGACACGGCGTTGAGCTGATAGCGCACGAGCCAGTCTTGGATCGCGCGCAACTGCCCGAGATCGTAGCCGCCCAGCGGCGCGCGGGCCGGGTCCACCGTGAGATAATATTGATAAACCCAGCCCAGCCCCGTCGCGTCGGGACCGAGCTTGGGGATCACGCCGACGGGCAAAAGGTCCGCGAAATAATTCAGCCGCTCGAGCACGCGGGTGCGAGCGAAGTAATTGTCGATGCGGTCCTCGAAGATCACCGTGAGCAGCGAAAAGCCGAACATTGAACTGGCCCGCACCGCCTTCACGCCCGCGAGTCCCTGGAGGTTCACCGACAGCGGATACGTCACCTGATCCTCGATTTCCTGCGGACTTCGCCCCGCCCAGTCGGCATAGACGATCACCTGGTTTTCACTCAGGTCCGGGATCGCATCCACCGGCGTCCGGTAGATCGCGCGCACGCCGAACCCGATGAGAAAAATCACACCGGCCACCACCAGCAGGCGGTTGCGCAGCGACCATTCGATGAGGCGGTTAATCATGGGAAATGTTCAGGACACGACGCGCGACAGGGGTGGGGACAGCTTGTCCCCACACGCAGAGTTGTGCGCAGGAGCGGCAGCGCGCCGCCCCTGTAGCGCAGGTTTCCAAACCTGCTGTGTCGCCGATTTCCAAATCGGCGGCGGCCACGGGTTTTCGCGCGCGTGCGAAATGTCCCTGCGGTGCGGATGGTCGGAGCGCCCGCGGGTTTGGAAACCCGCGACACAGCAGACTTGGAAGTCTGCGCTACACAGAGGCAGTGCGCGGCGGGAGTGGGGACAGCTTGTCCCCACACGCAGAGTTGTGCGCAGGAGTGGCTGCGCGCCGCAGCTGTAGCGCAGGTTTCCAAACCTGCTGTATCGCCGATTTCCAAATCGGCGGCGGCCACGAGTTTTCGCGCGCGTTCGAAATGTCACAGTGGTGCGGGTAGTCGGAGCGCCCGCGGGTTTGGAAACCCGCGACACAGCAGACTTGGAAGTCTGCGCTACACAAGAGCGCTGCGCCGCAGCCCGGCGGGGGTGGGGACAGCTTGTCCCCACTGGCAAAGTCATGGGGACAAGCTGTCCCCACCCCTGTATCCGTTGGCGTTTCATTCTCACGGCACTTCCTCCCCGCACTCGAGCATCTCCGCGCCGTAGTAGGGATTGCGCAGCGGCCCCTGTAGTTGCACCCAGAACGAGGTCACGCCCGGCTTCGGCGCCATCGGGCATTTGTAAATTTTCAACTGCTTGAACTCCGCCCGCCCGCGCAGCGCCTGTGCGAACTCGACCGTCGCCGTGCTGAACGGCAAGAACGCGCGCCGCGCCGCCTCCAAATCTTTCGCCGCCGCCAGATGCCCGGCCGCGTCAATCTTCCGCACCAATTTCGCCCCCGGTGACGCCTCGGGAAACGCCGCCACCAGCGTCGGCAACAGCGGGTGCAACCGCGCCGCGTGCTGGTTGAAATCCGCCACTTTGTCCGCTGCCAGCGCGGCCGTGACCGCATCCGCGACCACGAAAAAATCTCGCGCCGCCTTCGTTTGTTCCGCAGTGAGTTCGGGCATCGCCACGGGTTTCTCTGGCGGCGAGACTTCCTCCGCCGGCGTCGTTTTCGCCGTCACTTGAGCCGGAGCGGGAGCCGCCCCCGCCGTCTCCACCGCCTGATTCAACTGCGCCTGCGAATCGATCAGCATGTTCCCCTGCGTCACCACGCGCTCGCCCTCGGCGATGCCCCCGAGCAATTCCCACGCATCATCGGCGAGCCGGCCCAGCTTGAGTTTGCGCTGCTCGAAGCTGCCGCCACCCTTGTCCACATACGCGAGCGCCTGGCCCGCCGACGACAACACTGCGCTGCGCGGAATCGCCAGCACATCGGCCACCTCGACGCGCACGAGGCCCTCCGCGTACAGCCGGTGAAACAACTCGCGCCGCTGCCGGCCGTCGTGCTCGACGAGCGGGTTGTCGAGTTCCACGCGGATTTTCGCCGTGCGCGTTTTCTCCTCGAGATTCGGATCGATGAACGTGATCGGCGCGGTGAAGACCTTGCCCGGCACCGACGGCGTCGTGATCTCGACCGTCTGCCCCGCCCGCAGCCAGACGAGGTCCTGTTCGTAGGCGTCGAACTTGAACCACATCTTCGCGAAGTCCGCGATTTCGAAGAGCTTCTCGCCTTCCTTCACATACTGCCCCTCGTAAACCGCGCGCTCGACCACCGTCCCCGACATCGGCGCGACGATCTCGGTCAGGTAATTCGTACCGCGTTTCTGCCCGAGCGCCGCGACCTGCGCCGGGGTCAATCCCAGCCGCAACAGCCGCTGTCCCGCCGCCTCGAGCAACTGGCCCTGCTCACCGCGCAGGCCCGCGCGCACGAGCGGTGAATCCGGCCGCGCCAGCGCGGTGTATTCGCGTTCCGCCGCCAGCAACGCCGGGCTGTAGAACGTCGCGAGCGGTTGCCCGGCGGTCACTTCTGCGCCGAGATAATTCACGAACAGGCGCTCGATGCGGCCCTCGATGTACGCCGAGATGCGGCGATGGCGCGTGTCGTTGTCATCAATCGTGCCCGCCACTCGCAGCGTGCGCCGCAGCGTGCGCCGCCCGAGCGGCTCGGCTTGCACGTTCATCACCTGCACGCTGTTGGTGCCCAGCGCGACCACGCCGGCGGTGACGGCGAAGCCCGCTTCGCCCGCATACACCGGCACGAGGTCCATGCCGCAGATGGTGCATTTGCCGGCCCGGTCGGACTTGATCCACGGGTGCATCGGACTTTGATAAAAGCGCACCTCGCGCGCGCCCGCCCCGGACTTCGCCGCTCCTCCCGCGCCCGCCGCGGGCCGTCGTTGTCCGACAAACCAACCGCCCGCCGCCGCGAGCGCGGCGACGAGCACGAGCAGGAGAAAATTTTTTGCGTTCATGGGAAAAATCTCAGTGATGCCGGGTAACTGTCGGCGGAACCGGCGCGGCCGCAGCCGGCGCGCTTGCCACCGCCACCGGGCGGAGTTCGACCCCGTAGTAATAGATGAGTTCCGAAAGGAGCTGGTGCTGCTCGGTGACGGCGCGGGCGAACAACAGCCGGCCCTCGAGCACCTGGCGGCGCAATTCGAGCATGTCGTTGATCATGCCGCGCTGCGTCTCCCACGCCGCGTAGGCCGCGGTGATTGCCTGCTCGGCGCGCGGGATGATCTGGTCGCGATAGAGCACCGCCTGGCGGCGCGCGGTGTCGATACGCTGGACGAGATGATGCAGCTCCTCGCGGACGGTCAGTTCGTAATCGGCGAGTTCGAGTTCCGCCGCCTGCACGCGGGATTGTTCGCGACGATGATCGGCGCGGTATTTCTCCGCGTTGCCCCACGGCAGGTTCATTTTCACCGTGAAGAAACCCGAGCGCAGGCCCGCGTCACCGCTATATTGGCGGCCTTCGAGGCCGACCGAGACATCGGGATAACGCTGGCGACGGACCAGTTCCGCCTGCGCTGTAGCCTGCGCGATCTCGCTGCGCAACACGGCCACGCGCGCGTCGTTTTGCAACGCCACCGCGACCAGCGCCGGCGTGTAGGCAATCGGTGGGGCGACTTCGGGAAGCCGCAGCGACGGCCACGGCGAGCGCAGGTCGCGGCGCAGCAGGCGGTTCAGCGCGGCACCGTCTTGGTCGCGTTGCAGCAGTTCCGTGCGCAACTGCTCGGTGCGTTTGGCGCGCTCGTTCTGCATGCGCAACCAGTCGGATTGCAGCACGGTGCCGAGACGATAGCGCTGGAGCGTGAGCTCGACCATCGTCTCAGACCATTCCAAGTCTTCGCGCAGGATGGCGGCGACGCGCTCCGACAACGCGAGCGGATAAACCGCGCGGGCGATCAAGCCGCGAATCTGGCGGCGTTTGAAATCCGCATTCGCACCGGCGACTGCGACTTCCGCCTCGGCCACCTGGCGCGCAGAACGCGGCTTGCCCCACAGCGGCAGCTTCTGTTCGAGGCCGTAGGCAAGGTCGCCTTCTTCGGATGATTTGAAACCCCGGCTGCTCGTGACCGCGTAGCCGAGCGTGAACATCGGGTCCTCCCACGACCGCACGCCGGCGGTCTGCTGCCGCGCCGCCTGCACACGCTCGGCGGCGGCGAGCAGCGCCGGATTATTCGTGCCCGCCTCGCGCACGAGCTGCTCGATCAGCGCGGCGGTGATGGGCAACGGTTGCGCCCCGCGCGGTGCGGCACGCGGCGGCGGCGCGGGCAGACCGACCTCCGCCGCCGCACCGCCAGACAACGGCAGCGCCAATAAAGAAAAGACCAAGGGGACAATTCGCATAACCAATCAGTTTCCACACCAAGACACACGACGCCCTGCCGCACGGCGTCAGGGCACACCACGGGTTTGGAGAGGAAACGGATCAGAGCAGCAGGGCGCAGTCCCGACGGAAAATCGGAACGGCCCAGCGCGCGAGGAAGACAAGCGAAGGAGAGAAAGCTTGGCCACCAGCAGCCGGCGCGAAGACGGCGGCGGTGGACTGCGGAGGGACAGAGAGAACTGGCAGCGAGCTGTTGGACACCGAGCGGGTCGTCGGCGGAACCACGGGGGAAGTCTCGGGTGAGACAGGGCTGACGCAGCAGCAGTCGCTGGCCCGCACCGTGCAGCCGCACGCGTCCGCCGCCGACGCGGCCTGCGCCACGGGCACCGCCGGCCAGCCGGCGATCACGAGGCTCAAGAGGAGGGCGACGAACATTCTCACGAGCCGGAAGGTAGCGGGCGCGGCGGAGGCGGTCAAAGGCGCAGTTCGGATTAGCGCGCTCAGCGGGAGGGGGATGAGGCAAAGGAATGGAGGCAAAGGAATGGGGACAGGGGAAGAGGGCAGACAAATTTAGAAACGCGTGGTGAGAAATTTTTGGTCGGGATTCCTTTGCCCCCATTCCTTTGCCCCCATTCCTTTGCCTCCATTCCCTTGCCCCAAATTCCCCTGCCCAACTCGGACGCACTCACGAAGCGCTGCGTCCCGCCCTCCGCACCGGGCGTCGGCCCTGCGAGCGTGGGGCATTTCCCTCGGCTCCTTCCCTCTCTACGTCCCTTCCGATCTCTGCGTTGTATCACTGCGCGCCACGACGATCGGAGCGTTTCCTGAATACACCGCAGAGATCGGAAAGGACGCAGAGGGGGAAAGGGCGGAAGTGCGCACCGCACCAGCCGCAGCAGGTTGGCCGCATGGGGCGCCTCCCATTCTACCGGGTGCCTTCGCGGTTTCGGGGCCGCTGCGGCTGGTCCTCGGCGGACACAGCCGCGCTCCTTGGTTTGCGGCCACGCCGCCCAGTTTTCATCGTGTCTTTGTGGTTCAAATTCGGTTCGGTTTTGCAAACGCGTTGCGTGCGCACCGTCACGCGCTTGATTAATCCGCGGCCACCCTGTCATCTCACCGGCGGCAAAAACGCCGTGACCGTTTGGGTCGAGATCATCCGGCCCTCTGTCCCAACTACGCCCGTGCGGTCCGGCGATTGCGCCGCATTTTTCCCATGAAAAAACTGACTTCCATCCCCGGTTCGATTGTCGCCGCGCAGGGCTTCCTCGCATGCGGCGTCTTCTGTGACATCAAACGCCTCGGCACCGGCAAAGGCTCGAACAAGGGCAAGAAGCGCGATCTCGCGCTGATCGTGTCGGAGGTGCCCGCGAGCGTCGCGGGAATGTTCACCACGAACCAGATTTGCGCCGCGCCCGTGAAGGTCTGCGCGCAACAGGTTAAGCATGGCGTCGCGCAGGCCATCGTCGTGAATTCCGGCAACGCCAACGCCTGCACCGGCCGCCAGGGCATGAAGGACGCCCGCGAGATGACCGCGCTCGTCGGCGACGCACTCCACGTTCGCGCCACGCAAATCTTCGTCGCCTCCACCGGTCGCATCGGCGTGACGATGCCGATGGAAAATGTCCGTGCTGGCATCCGCGACGCCACGCAACTACTGGGCAACGCCGCCGAACACGCCGACGAAGCCGCCGAGGCGATCATGACGAGCGACACGAAGCCAAAGCAGGTCGCCGTCGAGTTCCAACTGGGCGGCAAGACCGTCCGCATCGGCGGCATTTGCAAAGGCGCAGGCATGATCCAGCCCGGCATGAGCGCCACCGGGGCGCGTCCGCCCGCCGCGCCCGCCGTACCCGCCGGCCTGCACGCGACGATGCTTTGCTTCATCACCACCGATGTGGCGATTGCTGCCAGGCCGCTGCACGCCGCGCTGCAAGAGG